>NZ_JASKYT010000223.1:0-10202 GCF_041028275.1 Streptomyces sp. PU-14G | reverse complement strand
GGCGGAACCCCTCTCCACCGGTGGTTTGCTCCTTGCGGGACTCCCAGGTACCCTCGCCCTGGAACCCCTTGCCGACAGGGCCGTCCTCGTCCATGTCCTCCAGCGAGACCGGCCAGCTTTGCACCCGCACCGTGCCGACCTGGGCGGTACGCCCTTCGGGATACTGGGTGGAGGCGTAGCCAAGAGTGAAGCGCATGCCGTTCGGGCCCTGGTAGCCGCCGTGCAGGTCGCCGGCTCGCACCGTGGTGCTCGACTTCGGACACGGGCCGGAGGTGTCGTCCAGGACGGTGCACGAGGTGAGGGTGGCCAGACAGCAGGCGGCCACCGTGGCCGCCTTGCGTGCCGCCGTGCCGCTCGGCCTTCGCCTGCCGCCCGCCGAGCCGTGAGTCGCCATGGAAGGCATCGTTTCAGTGCTCACCTGGAGCTTCAAAGCCCACCTGGATTCTAGAGCTCACCCGCAGCTTCGCAGCTCACCCGCAGCGGGGCGGGCGGGCGCGTCCGCCCACGTTGCCTCCGTTCGCCATGTCGGCACGGGTGAGCTCTGCTGGGTGAGGAGGTGCCGCAGTCAGTCGCCTTCGTGCGGCATGGGTGCCGGTTCGGCCTCTTTCATGCGGCGGTCGGTCCAGTACTCCTGTGCGTCGTGCTGGTCGTGCTGAACCTCGGAGGTCGAGGTGCCGCCGCCGGGCTCGGGCGGTGAGGCGGGGGACTCGGACGTGTTCTGACGGAGCGCGACGATGGTGGCCACAGCCGCAGCGACGCCTGCGGTGACGACGAGGACGCGAATCCGGGAGCGCTTCATGGGGGGACCTTCTTGGCGAGTGCGGAGCCGTACGGGAACGGCGCTCACCCCGCCACGCTACTGGCTGCGCGGCGGGGTGAACACCGAGCAGCTGGATGTCAGGTGGCGGAGCCCTGGTCGTCGAACATCTGCTTGACACTGTCACCGAAGTAGGAACTCCGGTTCACGCCGGCGGAGTCGATGGTGCTCATGACCCCGTTGGTCTGGCCCAGCCCCGAGGACTGGTCGAATTCGCGCATCCACGGGCCGCCGCTGGAGCCGCCGCCGAAGTCACAGCCGAGCGCCAGCTTGCCACCCGAGTCCGAGGTCCGGCCCTCGCAGTACCACTGAACCTGGCCGTTGTCCTTGTTGCCCGGGTAGCCGTTGATCGTGATGTCCTGCTCCCGCGAGTAGTTCCAGCTCAGCCCGTTGCCGCCGGTGCGGTTGACAAGCTTGTCGCTGCCCTGTGGCCAGGTCGTCACCATGGCGACGTCCCAGTTCAGGTCGCCGTCGTTGATCCAGCCGTTGAAGGTGCGCATCTGCTTGGCGACGAAGGTGCCGTAGGGCTTGTCACCATTGCGGTACTGGGGGACGTACGCCCAGTTCTCCATCCAGTCACCGCCGTCGCCCTCGTGCACGCAGTGGCCCGCGGTGATCGCCATCTGCTTCGAGTCGCTGTTGAGGGCGCTCGCCGAGCAGACGTAGTCCTTGCCGTCACTCGGCTTGGTGAAGAAGACCTTGCCGGCGACGGAGGTCTCGGTGATCTTCGTACGCACCTCGCCTGAGGGGGGCGCGGCAGGGGTGGACCCGGGCGGGCCACTGGGCTGCTCCGCGGTGGCCGAGGATCTCTCGGCGCCAGTGTCCTTCTGCGTCAACGGTATGGCGTTCCGCATGCGTTTGGGTGTCCAGTACTCCTCCACGTCCTCGGCGGCGCGGAAGGTGTCGATCCGGGCGCCGTCCTCCGCGCGGGCCGGGGAGGCGGTGGTCGAGCCGGGGCCCTGCGTCGGTTCCGGCTGGGCGGAGGCGGGCGCGATGGTCGCGAGGGCGATGACGGCGGCTGCGGGCAAGGAGAGCAGAACGGGTCGCATGAGGCGCACTTATGTTCACCTTTCGAAGTCAGGTTCACTCTGTGGCGCACAACACGCTAAGTTCGCGGGGCTGCTCGCGGAAGAGCGCCTGGTCTGAGACGACGCGAGGTGACTCCCCCCGGGCGAGGAGCGGTTGCCCCTGTGCGAGGAGCGGTTGGTGTGCCAGTGCGCCGGGAACGGGCCGGCTGAGCGGCCCCCCGGCGCCTGGAATGGACCGGCTGTGCGGCCCCCCCCCGGAGCCTGGCCGGGTGAGGCGATCGGCCGGTCCCGCCGTGTACGGATCACGAAGATCCACCACGTCCGCCATGGATCAGGGGCCGGATGCGCGCCTGCGATCACCGGCGCCTGGAGTGGAACCTTTCGTCGATGTCCGGAATCCAGAAGCAGATTTCCAGCGTCTTCAGGCGGTCCCGGTGCCGCACACGCCGCCCGTGTCTGACTGCGGCTACCAGGCTCACCAGGAGCAGTGCCGCGCAGCCTCCTGACAGCACACGATCGGGTCCTGCGACGAGTTCGCTCACCGCGACGACGAGCGCGAACAGCAGGGCGAGAGCCGAGTTCCGCAGCATCAACGCGACACCTTGCAGCCGAGTGATCTCACCCGCTGCCTCCTTGTCGTGGAGTTCCACCGCAGCCAACAACAGAGAGGTGTCAGCCTGCACGAATGGTCGGCCCTGGGACTCGGGCACTCTGGCGACAAAGTCGAGGCGAGCGTGGTCTACGTTCCAGTTCCAACGCGGTGTCATTTTGTCCAAGAGGGCGCTCAGCGGATAGGCGAGGTGCCCCAACAGGTAACTGGCAACAGCGGCTGCGACCACCTGCACCGCTGATGGCGCCGAGGCGAGGCTTGCGAGATCGATGGTGTCCAGGCGTACGAGCACATAAATGATCAGGGATAGGTGCAGTGCTCCGGGTATCCCGTAGGTGAACAGGTCGAAGATGCCTACAGCCAAGGTCACGATGCTCCTCTGACTCGCCAGGGCCCCTGACTCTAGTGATCCGCCGAGTGGTCGGGCACGACCGCGGCAGCTCCTCGTTGGCGGCGAGCCGGTGTGTCAGCCGATGTCAGCGCGCGTCGCCTTGGTGTCCGACAGGCCTGGTTCGCTCAGGAACCGGCCGTCGGATTCCAGGCCGGCGCGGTCGACCCCAGCCGCGGGGCCGTGCGCGTCAGAAAGGGTGACCGCGTGCCGGAACCCGCTCAGGCGCACGCCACAGCGCCTGAGTACCTCGCCCGGACACTCCTGTGGCCGACAGTGGTGGTCGCCGTCCGCTTCGGACACACCGGCGGCTTCCGCAACCGGGATCTGCCAGCACCCGGCGCCGGGGCCGGGCCTGCCGGCGTTCCGCGGTATCCACCCGAGTCAGGGCCGTTCCGGTGAATCCGCGGTGTGCACGCAAGGTGGGGGATCGTGCGGCCTCGTCGAGGAAGCATGGTCGACTCCCGGGCTTCGAGCCGCCACGGCAGTGTCCAGGGAAGGAGCTACGCGTGAGTGACGAGCCTGAAACGGGTGCAGGATCTCGAACGACCTCGGATCTGGTGGTGGAGCGGCTGCTGGAGTGGGGCATCGACACTGTCTTCGGTATCTGTGGGGACCAGATCAACGGATTCTTCGAGGCGTTGCGCGTCCATCCGCAGATGCGGTTCGTGCATGTGCGGCACGAGGAGAGCGCCGCGCTGGCGTGTGTGGGCTACGCGAAGTTCACCGGCAGGCCGGCAGCGTGTGTGGCCACCGCAGGCCCCGGAGCGGTCCACCTGCTCAACGGCCTCTACGACGCGCGGATCGATGGCGCGCCGGTGATCGCGATCACCGGCCTGTCGTACCACGACACGGTCGGCACACACTTCCTGCAGGATCTCCCCTCCGACCGGCTGTTCGAGCATGCCTGCATGTTCTCCGAGCGCGTCATGGGCCCCACGCACGCGGTGCCCGCGACGGACCTGGCGGTGCGCAGCGCGCTGATGAACCGCACACCGTCGCACCTGGCGATCCCGATCGACGTCCAGTCCTTCACCCTGGAGCAGGACACGGCCTCGCCCAAGAACGTGCCGGGGCACCTGTCGACGGCTCCCCAGCCGTTCACCGTGGTCCCGCCCGAGGAGCAACTGCGAAGGGCCGCGGAGGTGCTGAACAACTGCGAGCGGGTGGCGATCTGTGCGGGGGCGGGCGCCCGCGGTGCCGGAGACGTGCTCGAACAGGTCGCGGAGGTGCTGGGCGCGCCGATCGTCAAGGCCGGGCTGGGCAAGGACTGCGTGCCGGACGACAGCCCCTACACCACCGGTGGCATGGGGCTGATCGGGACCCGCGCTTCCCACGAGGCCTTCGAGAACTGCGACGGATTTCTCATCGTCGGCTCCTCCACCCCCTACTACGAGTTCTGGCCCGAGCCCGGCCAGGCCCGCGGTGTACAGATCGACCTCAACGCCGACCGCATCGCCATGCGCTATCCGGTCGAGGCCGGGCTGGTCGGTCACGCCGACGCGGTTCTGGATCGGCTGCTGCCCCTGCTGGAGCGGAAGGAGGACCGGTCGTTCCTGACACAGGCGCAGGACACCTACCGCCGCTGGTGGGACCTGATCGGCGAGCAGGCCGCGGACTCCGGTATGCCGATGCGTCCGCAGGTGGTGACCTGGGAGCTGTCCAAGGCGCTGCCGGACGGGGCGATCGTGACCGGCGACGCGGGCACGGTGACCGCTTGGGGCGGCCGACTGCGCCTGCGTAGGGGAATGCGGTATTCGTTCTCCGGGACCCTGTGCACCATGGGGTCCGCACTGCCCTACGCCATCGGTGCCCAACTCGCGCACCCCGACCGCCCGGTGATCGCCTTCACCGGCGACGGCTCGATGAGCATGGGCATGGGCGAACTGGCCACTCTGGCCCAATACGAGCTGCCGATCAAGGTGGTCGTGCTGCGCAACAACTCCCTGGCCCTGGAGGTGTGGGAGCAGACCGCGCTGCTGGGCAACCCCCAGGTGGGCTGCGCGCTGCACCCCATCGACTTCGCCGCCGTCGCCCGCGCCTGCGGCCTCAAGGCTTTCCTGATCGACGACCCGTCTGAGGCCCCCGGCGTGTTCGCCGAAGCGATGGCCACTGACGGCCCGTGCTTGATCGAAGCCGTCACCGACCCGGACGAAGCACCCTTCGGCGAGAGTCTCCAACCTGCCCACGCCCAGCACCTGGCCCAAGCCTTCGACAAGGGCGAACCCGCCGCCCACGCCATGGCACGCAACCTCCTCCAACACGGCCGCGTGGCCCTCTCACCCGCTCTCCAGCAGCACTACGACGCACTCGCCCGCTTCCGCTGACGCCACCGGCTGGAAGCGGCCTGTAGAGAACGGGACGCTTCGCTGAGGCGGCATGGTCCGCTGGAACCCGTCCGGGCGATCACGCCGGAGCCAGGTGTCTCACGCGTACCGGAGCCCCGGCGCGTACAGCCACAGGGCACCGGCGCTCTGCGAGTGAGGTGGCCCTGACGCCGCAGTGGTGAGGTGGCCTAGACGCTGCCGCCGTGGTGAGGGGGGCCCTGTCATCGCCGTGGCGAGGTGACACCCGCCTTCGGTGGACCTCGCGCCGATGGCGTACCACCCCCATCCCGAACGCCGGCCGGCGAGACAGCGACGTGCGCGCATGCGAGTCAGGGTGATCTGTGCTGTCGTGAGGTATATGTCCGAGTCCCGGGTGCAGGCGAGTGGAGACGCGGCACGCGGCGTCACCGACCCGCACCGGTGGTGGGCCCTTCTCGTCATCGGGATCGCGCAGCTCATGGTCGTGCTCGACGCGACGATCGTGAACGTCGCGCTGCCCTCCGCGCAGCGGGCGCTGGGCATGTCCGACACCAACCGCCAGTGGGTCGTCACGGCCTACACGCTGGCCTTCGGCGGGCTCCTGCTGCTCGGCGGGCGCGTGGCGGACCGGGTGGGGCGCAAACGCACCTTCATCTTCGGCCTGATCGGCTTCGCCCTCGCTTCCGGGATCGGTGGCGCCGCGGGCAGCTCCGGAATGCTCTTCGGCGCCCGCGCCCTGCAGGGTGCCTTCGCCGCGTTGCTCGCGCCGTCCGCGCTGTCCCTGCTGTCGACGACGTTCACCGACCCCAAGGAGCGGAGCAAGGCGTTCGGTGTGTTCGGCGCCATCGCCGGGGCGGGCGCGGCCATCGGACTGCTGCTGGGCGGAGTACTGACCGAGTACCTGGACTGGCGCTGGTGCCTGTACGTCAACGTGCTGTTCGCGGGGCTCGCGGTCCTGGGCGCCGTGACGCTGCTCCACGACCGGCCGGGGCACGAGGAGGCACGGCTCGACATCCCCGGCGTCGTCCTGGGGTGCGGAGGTCTGATCGCCCTCGTCTACGGCGTGAGCGAGGCCGAACCGCGCGGCTGGGACGACGCGATGGTCCTGGGGCTGCTGTGCGGCAGCGCGCTGCTTCTGGCGCTGTTCGTCCTGTGGCAGCGTCGCGCCCGCAATCCGCTGCTTCCGCTGCACATCGTCAAGGACCGCAACCGTGCGGGCAGCTTCCTCACGATGGGGCTCGCCACCCTCGGCATGTTCGGGGTGTTCCTTTTCCTGACCTACTACATGCAGGGCATCCTCGGGTACTCACCGCTGCGCACCGGGCTCGCTTACCTGCCGATCAGCGGAGCCATCATCCTCGGCTCCACGCAGGTCTCGGCGCGTCTGCTGCCCCACGTACCGCCACGGCTGCTGATGGCGCCCGGCATGCTGCTGGCAGCGGCCGGCATGGCGGTGCTCACCCAGCTCGAGACCGACTCCTCGTACGTGAGCCACCTGCTGCCCGCCGAACTGTTGTTCGGCTTCGGCCTCGGCTGCGCCTTCATGCCGGTCATCTCGACGGCCACCCAGGGCGTGGCCGCCCACGACTCGGGGGTCACCTCGGCCACCGTCAACACCGCGCAGCAGGTGGGCGGGTCGATCGGCACCGCACTGCTCAACACCGTGGCGACCGGCATCACCAACACCTACGTGCACGACCATCTGCGCGACCCGAGGATGCGGCGGTCGGTGGTCCGCGAAGGGGTGGTGCACGGTTTCACCGCCGCGACGTGGGTGGCGATGGCCGTGATGCTGCTCGGTGCGGTGCTGGCCGCGGTCCTCGTCACCGCAAAGCCCATCAGGCCCGGGCCGACAGGCGCCGGCGCCCCCGCGCCCGGAGCGGGCGGCGGCGGGTGACGAGCGCCGCGCGCGGCGGGCCCCCGCGACCCCGCCTCCGGCTCACATCGGCAGCTCTCAGGAGGGTGGCGTGGGCCGGAGAGCCAGGATGGCGATGTCGTCGGCGTTGTCGGCGCCCAGCCCGATGAGCAGTTCGTCGCAGAACACGTCAAGGGGCTCGCGTGCCAGTGCGGCGGTGTGCTGAGCCAGAAGAGCCATGGCCTTGCTGAGAGACTCGCCCCGGCGTTCGATGAGTCCGTCGGTGTACAGCAGCACCGTCGAGTGGGCAGGGAGCGGATTTCTGGCTCCGGACCTGGGTGGGTCGGGGTCCATGCCGAGGAGCAGACCCCCGTCTTCCCCGAGGAAGTGGGTGGCGCCCTCAGCGGTGGTCAGCAACGGTGGCAGATGCCCTGCGGATGAGTGCTCCAGACACCAGGGGCCGTTCTCGGGGCCCTTGACGAGGCCGTAGATGCAGGTGGCGGTGACTTCCTGGTTCAGGCTGTGGTTGGCCCTGTCGAGTCGGCGCAGTACGGACTCGGGAGGTTCTGGGCGGTCGACAGCGATGCCCCGGAGCATGTTGCGCAGCTGGCTCATGGCGACCGCTGCCTCGAGGTCGTGCCCGGCGACATCGCCGATGACCATCGCCGTCGCTCCGTTGGGGACGATGAAGCTGTCGTACCAGTCGCCGCCGACCTGTGCGGTGGTGGACGAGGGCGCGTAGCGCGCGGCCATCTGAAGGTGCCCGACGTCCGGCAGTGAGGGGAGCAGGGAGTGCTGGAGACGTTCGGCGATGTCCCGCGTCTCCTGGTACAGACGGGTGTTGTCCACGCCCAGCGCCAGGCCGCGTACGAGGTCGTCCACGAGGGAGAGGTCGTCCTCGGTGAACGGCCTCGTGGTGCCCTCACGTGCCAGCGTCAGGGCTCCCAGGATGTCTCGGCGAGCCTGCAAGGGGGCGATCAAGGCGCTGCTTCCGCCCAGTTGTTCGAAAACCTCCAAGTGGTGGGCGTCCAGCCTGCTCCGGGCCTGCCGCGTGGCAGGGATCTCCTTCAGCAGCAGCGAGCCCGCACCGCGCAGCACCCGGGCCAGCGGCCCCCGTGCTGCCTCGGACAGCGGAGGCAGCTCGCCCGTGCGCAGGTCGGAAGGTACCCGGTCAGGATCCCGATGAGTGACGCAGGCCCTGCTGACGCGGCCGTCCTTCTCCAGCAGGTCCACCACACACCAGTCAGCCAGCCGCTGGGAGAGGATGCGGCACACCTGCTGCAAGCCCTCGCTCAGCACGGAGGCACTGCCCAGGGCGCTGCTGGTGTCCGCCAGCAGCGACAGACGTTCGAGTTCCGACACGTGCGCTTCCCGAGGGCCCGGCCTTGTCGCCGGTTCCGTCGCCGGTTCCGTCGCCGGTTCCGTCACCGGTTCTGTCACCGGTTCCGGGCCGGTCGACGGGGGCGGCTCGCCCGGCTCCGGCTGCGGCGCTCGATGATCAGTTCGCGGACCGTGCGACGGGGGTGCGGCCTCCGTCGTGCGCGGGGAGAGCTGGGCGACGAAAACGGTGCGTCCTTCGGCTGTCTGCTGGGGCTGGATGACCAGGCGGATGGGGACCAGCCGGCCATCACGGTGCAGTGCCGGTAGCGGAACGGAGCGGCCCAGGATCTTCGGCTCACCGGTGAGCAGGAGGGAGCTGAACGCTGCCCTGTGGCGTTGCCGCAGGTGCTCCGGGATGAGCACGGTGAGCCACTGCCCGACGAGTTCGTCCGCTGGCCAGCCGAGCAGGTGCCCCGCCGGATCGTTTGCGGCAATGATCCGGTCCGTGTCGTCGGCGGCGACGGTCGGGGTCCTGCTGGCCTGCACCTGGTCGGCGTCCCACGGTGCCAGCTCCGACAGGCTCGCGCTCGGCCCGCGGGAGACCTCTGTCCAGGCCGTGGGGTATCCGCCCGAGACCTGACCGGTGATCTGGTCGAACAGCCACTGCCGGAAGACACGGTTCTGCGGCAGAGACGGCAAGGTCAGGAGACGTTCGTCGCCCGCGGCCTCCTCACCCAGGTCGAGCGTCCGGCGGGCCGCGAACAGCCCCGGGACGGCGTCCGCCGGGATCGACACCTGCAGGGACCGGACTCCCGCGGCGGAACGCTGCTCCTCCAACGCGGCCGTCACCCGAGCGCTGACGAGATTGCTCATGTCGTGGGCAGTGGCCAGTTCCTCGGACCGCACACCGAACGAAGCTCCAGTGAACGCGGCGAGTGTGAGCTCGCGCAGCAGCGCGTGACGATGCTGCAGAGAGGTCATGTAGAGGGCGATCGGCAGATCCACCAACGTGATCGTGACCGCGGGGTCATCGAGAGGCGGGGTGTTCCCCCACCCGGATGGCGGCGGCGACGTCTCCTCGGGCCACAGTTCACACCACACCGTCTTTCGCTCGTCGCCGGTGCGGACTCCGTAGCATGAGGCGAGTTCCTCGATCACAGCCAGCCCGAGCCCCACGCCGGCGTGCGGATGACGGCCTGGAGACACCACTCCCCGTGCGGGCCGGCGGTCGCTGACCTGCACATGGATCGTTCGCCCGCGGGACCATGCCGAGACTTCCACCTCGGTGCGCGCGTGCAGTACCGCGTTGGTCACCAGCTCACTGACCAGGAGCTCAGCGGTCGCGAGCACGTCCACAGCGACGCCTGTCAACGCGGTCCTCACGAAGCGCCGAGCCTGCATCACGCTCTCGGGCCGGGGGGCGAAACGCTGCGAGGGCGCTCCCGGCGCACTGAGGTTGCCCATGCCTCCAGTCTGCTCCAGACCGTTGCCTGGCGGCGCGGCTCGCCACGCCTGGGCAGGTCAACGAGTTGCGCCTGTCAGCCAGCGGAGTGAGGCCGAAGCCCCAGCGAATCGCCACTGTTCCTCGCACCGGGCGTCCGGAACCACCAGGAGCGCCCTGCCTGTGCACCGCCGACGGCAGCCGCCTCCCGCGACCAGCCCCGAGACTGCCGTGTCGTGTCAAGCAGCATGGTCGAGGTCTTCGGTGCTCGGGCCTCTCCTCTGTTCGGGGATCGTGAGGAGCTGTCGGCAGATGACGTGCTTGGGCACCCGCACCGTGGGGCCCAACCACCAGAACACCGGAACCGCCGGCCGGACCGAGAACTCCCAGGTCGCCGTCCACCTCGTCTACCCGGGGGCGGCGTGGGGGCCCGGGGG
>NZ_JASKYT010000222.1:0-12139 GCF_041028275.1 Streptomyces sp. PU-14G | reverse complement strand
TTCACGGCGATGCCCGCGCAGGACATCGACGCTCTGCTCACCGTCAACCTGAACGCCACGCTGCACCTGGTGCGGCTGGTGCTGCCGGGGATGGTGGACCGGCGCTGCGGCCGTGTGGTGCTGATCGGCTCCGTGGCCGGCAGCGTCGGGGTGCGCGGCGAGGCGGTGTACGCCGCGACGAAGGCCGGGCTGACCACGTTCGCCGACAGCCTGCGCTACGAGCTGGCGCCCAGCGGGGTGCGGGTCTCGATGGTGCTTCCCGGCGCGGTCGACACCCCGTTCTTCCAGCGCCGCGGCACGCCCTACCACCGGGACCGCCCCAGGCCCGTGCCCGCGACGCATGTCGCCGGGGCCGTCTGCCGGGCGCTGCGTACGGGCCGTCCCAACGCGTACGTGCCGTCCTGGATGGCGATGCCCGCCTGGTTGCACGGCGCGGCTCCCGGGGTGTTCCGCTCGCTCGCCCAGCGCTTCGGGTAGGGCACACGTGTGGTGGACGGCGGTTTCCCTCGTGCTGGCGCTGCTCGCGGCGCTGGGCAACGCCGCCGCTTCGGTGTTGCAGCGGCGGGCCGCGGCCGTCGAGGGGCCGGGCCCGTCCGGGCGGCGGCTGTCGTGGCTGCCGCACCTGCTGCGCCGTCCGGTGTGGCTGTGGGGCGCGGTGACTCTGGTGGCGTCCGGGGTGTGCCAGGCGGGTGCGCTGGCCACCGGGCCGCTGGCCGTGGTGCAGCCGGTGATGACGACGGAGCTGCTGTTCACTCTCATGCTGGGCAGCCTGGTCTTCCGGCAGCGTCCGGGGCGCCGGGCGTGGGGCGCGTTCGTGGCGATGGTCGTGGGGCTGGCCGCGCTGCTGGCGCTGGTGTGGCCGTCGGGCGGCAAGGCGTCCGTGCCCGACGGCAGGTGGCTGGTGGCGGCTCCCCTGGTGGTGGCGCTGGTGGTGGCGCTGGTGGTGGTCGCCTTCCGGCTGCCGTCGGCGCCGCGGGCGACCGTGCTGGGGTCGGCGACGGCCGTGCTGTTCGGGGTGACGGCGGCGCTGATGAAGGACGCGATCTCGCGGCTCGCCGACGACGGGCTCGTGCGGCTGCTGTCGGCGTGGCAGACCTACGGCGTGGTGGTCGCGGGGGTGGCCGGGTTCCTGCTGCTGCAACTGACGCTGCACGCGGGAACGCTGGTGGCCTCGCAGCCCGCGCTGACGCTGGGCGACGCCTTCTTGAGCGTGGTGCTGGGCGCGACCCTGTTCGACGAGCGGCTGACGCTGGGCTGGCTGGTGGTCCCCGAGCTGGTCGCCCTCGCGCTGATCAGCGTGGGCAGCGTCCAGCTCGCCCGCTCGCCCGCGGTGGCGGGAGACTCCGGCGACGGGGAGAGCCGGAAGGACATGTGGTGAGGCGCCGCCGCGTGCTCCTGGCAGCGGCGACCGCACCCGTGGCGGTGGCCGCCTGGCACATCGTCCCTGCCGCGACCTGGCTGCCGCCGGTACGCGCTGCCCTCTTCCCCGCGCTGGACGGGCGCGGCAGCCCGCGCCATGTCGCCCTGACGTTCGACGACGGCCCCGATGTCCGCTCCACCCCGTACTTCCTGCGCGAACTCGACCATCTGGGCGTCCGCGCGACGTTCTTCCTCCAGGGTGCGGCCGTGCGCCGCCACCCCGCCCTCGTCAGGTCCATGGCCGCCGAGGGCCACGAGTTGGCCGTGCACTGCTGGGAACACCAGCCGCCGTGGCTGCCGCGTCCCGTCGCCGAGCGCAGGGACCTGGAGCGGGCGGTCCTCGCCCTGCGGGAGATCGCGGACGCCGAACCCCGCTGGTACCGGCCGCCGTTCGGCGTGCTCACCGCCACCCGGTGGCGGGCCGCGCGGCGGCTCGGACTGCGCCCTGTGCTGTGGACGGCGTGGGGCCGCGACTGGCAGGCCCGCGCCGACACCGACAGCGTGCTGAGCGACCTGTGCAAGCGGCTCACCGGCGGCGCGACCGTCCTGCTGCACGACAGCGACCGCAACAGCGCCCCGGGCTCCTGGCACGTGACGTTGGCGGCCCTCCCCTACCTGGTGGCGCGCTGCCGTGCGGCGGGCTGGGGCATCGGTCCGCTGGCCGAGCACGGGGCGGGGGCGTGAAGACCGCGCCCCCGCCCCGTACTCGGCCCGGGACGCGGGGCCGTGGCCTCGACCGGACAGCGGCAGCGCCGGGGCCGGGGCGCTCCTGGGCCGGAGSGTGGAGGCGGGGGCGGGTCCGTCAGCGGTTCTGGTGGGCGGCGAGGGCGTGGACGACGTCGGCCGTGGCCGGGTGGAGGGCGCGGTAGAGGCCGTAGAGTTCGTCGTACCGGGCGGCGGCCTCCGGCCGGGGCGTGACGACTTCGCGGACGGGGTTCCAGTCGTCGATCGAGGCCTCCCCGACGAGCTGCGCGGCGAGCAGAGCGCCCCCGTAACTGGCGCCGATGGAGGTCGTGCGCAGCTCCTGGGGCCGTCCTGTGACGTCGGAGACGATGCGGGTCCACAGGCCGCCCTGGGTGCCGCCCCCCACGGCGACGACCCGGCGGATGTCGCCGCCCGCCGCCCGCAGGGCCTCGATGTTGTGCCGGACGGCGTACGCGGTCGCCTCCAGCGCGGCCCGGTAGAGGTCGCCCCGGGTGTGGGAGAGGGTCAGCCCCGCGATGACGCCGCGTGCGTGCGGGTCCATGACCGGAGTCCGCTCCCCCGCGAAGTACGGCAGCATCAGCAGTCCGCCGGCGCCGGGCCCGGACTCTTCGGCCAGCCGGAGGAGTCGGGCGTAGTCGGTGTCGCCGAACAGGTCGCGCAGCCAGCCGGTGACGGCACCTGAGGTGGCCATGCCGCCCGCGAGGTTGCGGGTACCGGGCAGGGCGCCGACGGTGCTCCACAGCGCCGGGTCGGTGAGCAGCTCGGGGACGGTGTGGACGAGGAACATCGTCGTGCCGTACATCAGCATGAGGTCGCCCACCTGGTGCGCTCCCACGCTCAGGGCCTCGGCCCAGGCGTCGACGGTCCCGGTGGTGACGGGGACGCCCTGGCGCAGCCCGGTCTGCCGGGCCGCCTCGGCGGTGACGGTGCCGGCCGCCTCGCCGGACCAGCGCAGCGGCGGGAGGTGCAGGCCGGGGGCGGTGTGTGCGGCCCACGGGGCGTACCAGTCCAGGGCGTGGGTGTCGTAGAGGGGGGTGGTCTGGCTCGCCGAGTGGTGGTCGAGGACGTAGGCGCCGGTGAGCCTGCGGGCCAGCCAGGAGCTGGGCATGTAGAGGCGGCGGGCGCGGGCGTACAGCTCCGGTTCCTCCTCGGCGACCCACGCGATCTTGGCTCCGGCCGCCTGGCTGGAGAGCTGCGAGCCGCAGCGGGCGCGGATCTGCTCGGCGCCCAGTTCCTTGTTGAGCCGGTCGATCTGGTCGACGGAGCGGGTGTCGACGCCGTAGAGGATCGCCGGGCGCAGCGGGGTGTCGTCGGCGTCGGTGAGCAGGACGCAGGGGCCCATGCCGCTGAGCCCGACGGCGACCACCTCGGCGTCGCCGGGCGCGGTCAGCTCGCGGGAGAGCGAGACGAACTCGCTCCACCAGACGTCGGCGTCCATCTCCACGTGCCCGGGCGCCGGCCGGTCGACGGCGTGCTCGCGGACGGCGGAGCGCAGCAGCGTGCCGTCCGGTGCGACCAGGACGCCCTTGCTGCTGGAGGTGCCGATGTCCACGCCCAGGACTGCGTTGAGGACCATGCGCGCAGGCTGGCAGAAATCGATTTCAGCGTCAACGTTTCGCCGTGTCGGCACCTCGCGCACGCCTGTTGACCCGCCGAAGTGTTGTCCCCACACTCCCTGAAATCGTTTTCGACAGGAGTCGTCGTGCTGACCGGGGTGAAGGCGGCCCTCAAGGCCACGAAGGGCGAGAATCTGCCCGAAACCATCAACACGGGCTTCTACTGGTACGACCGGAAGAACATCGACGACCCGAAGATCCAGTCCGTGCTCTACCGGTAGCGGCCTTCCGAGCGGCGCCCGCCGGACGCCGCAGCCGCACCTACTGGACACTCCAGTCGTGCGGGTGGGCGGGGTCGGCGGGGCAGGCGAAGATGTTGAGCTCCCCACCTCGGCCCACCACGACCTCCGTCGGCGTGCTGGAAGGACGCGGACTGGCGTCGCGCTCCTCCAGCGGCATCCAACTGCCGTTGCCCCCGTCCCACTCCAAGCTGTCGATCGTCAGCAACAGCTCCATGGGCTCACGGCAGGTCCGGCAATTCATGGCGTACGCGTCGGTCACGTGCCAGGAAGCGAACCCCCCCGCCCGCCAGCCAGGCGGTATGGACAGGTCGTACTGGTAGCACGGAACGCGCTCGGGCTCATCCGGCGCCGATGGCACGGACCCGGGCCCGGCCGGCTCGCCGTCGGCCTCTTCGTGCGACCTGCCGTGCTCCTTCCGCTCGGCCGCGCGCTCCTCCCCCGCCTTCTCCCAGGCAGCGAGGCCGGCCGCCAGTTCCTCGGGCAGCAGCCCCTCGAAGGGGTAGGTCGCCACCTGTTCGGGATGCAGGACGCACGGCTCGGGCACATAGCCGTCCCAGCCCACGACCTGCGGCTGCGGCGGCTGGGACAGCACCTCGGTGACCTGCGACGAGTGCCGCCAGCGCAGGTCCAGCGACATGCCGTACCCCGTCCTTCCGTGCCGGTCGAAGGGGCACCAGAAGACCTGGAGCAGGTCGCAGCCGTCCGGTCCCGGCAGCAGGTCCGGCACGTCCCGCCGGTAGAACTGGGCGACGCCGAGCAAGGGGAGCGGATCGGTGTCGGCGAGGCCCTCGACGCGGTACTCACGGCGCAACTCCTCCAGCAGCGCCCGCTCCTCATCCGTCGGGCCGGTCTGCGGGGAGCGGGCCCACGCCTCGTCAGACACCCGCCGCGCGCGATGGATATGGGCGACGAGCCGCCCGCGTCGCCGCGGATGCGGCTCGGTACACACCGGCCACGGTTCGTCGGCGGGCCACAGCAGCGGCCCGCCGACCGAACTGTCCGCCACCCCCGGTGCCCCCGGGCGCGGATGCAGCCGTGTCGTCGTACCGCGGTAGGCGGCCAGCTCGGGAAAGAGCGCCTCGATATCGCGCGGGCGGGGCGGCGTCGTCCTCGTCATGCCCCGACTTTAGTCTCCGCCGGACCGCCCGACCGCCGGCCTTGGGACCGGCGGGCCGGGGAGCCGGAGGGCCGGGGAGCCGGAGGGCCGGGAGCCGGGCGCGGCCACCGGCGGCCCGGCGGACGGTGTCGGGGGATAACCGCCGCGTTGGAGAAATTCGGCAGCACGGGGGTTTACCGCTCAGGACACCGGATATACGAGACGCCGAGTGCTTGGGAGTACAGGCACATCCGCGGGAGGCGACCGCAGACGATCGCCCCGGGTGTGTCGAGACCCGGGCACCGCACTCCTCCCGCGGTTGGTCCAGGTGTAAGCGAGACCGCAAGGAGCCGAATCCCATGTGCGCCGTACGGTACCGCCCGCAGCGAGCACGTCACAGCCATGCCGACGCCCCCGACACGTCCAGGGACTTCGAGCGGCTCGCCGCTCTTCCCCAGGGCCCCGAGCGGGAGGAGCTGAGCAGTCGGCTCGTCGAGGCCTGGCTGCCCATGGCCCACCGGCTGGCGGGCAAGTACCGCAGCCGCGGGGAATCCCTCGAAGACCTCGAACAGGTCGCGGCGCTCGGCCTCGTCAAGGCCGTCGACCGCTACGACCCGTCCCACGGCACCCCCTTCGTGCCGTTCGCCGTTCCCACCATCACAGGAGAGATCCGCCGCCACTTCCGCGACCACACCTGGGACGTGCACGTGCCGCGTCGCGTCCAGGAACTGCGCAACAAGGTCCGTGCCGCGATACGCGAGTTGAGCTCGGCGGTCGACGACCACACGCCGTCCGCGGAGCGGATAGCCGCCCACACCGGTCTGTCGCAGGAGGACGTCGAAGCCGGGCTGGAGGCCATCGGGAGCTTCCGCTCCCTGTCGCTGGACGCCTCGACCGGTGACTCCGACGACGGCTTCTCGCTGGCCGACACGTTCGGCCACAGCGAGCCCGACTACGAGACCGTCGTCGCCAAGGAAGCCGTCAAGCCGTGTCTGCGCGACCTGCCCGAGCGCCAGCGCCGGGTGCTGTACATGCGCTTCTTCCGGGACATGACGCAGTCCCGCATCGGCAAGGAGCTGGGCATCTCGCAGATGCACGTCTCCCGGCTGCTGAGCAAGAGCTTCGAGCACGTCCGCCACCAGGTCGAACACGACCGCAGGGCCGCACGCCCGCGCTGCGTCTCGGGCGCCCGCGCGGCCCGTGTGTGACACCGACGGCGACACCGACCCGCAAGGGAGCACGATCACCATGCTGATGGCACATCCCGCCGTTCTCCGCGATCTCGTCGAGCAGTACGAGGCGCTCAGCGCCCTGCACGCCGAGGACGGTTCCCCCGAATCCCAGCAGCGCCTCAACGACGTGGCCTACACCCTGTGCGTGTCCACCGGCACCCGCGACATCGACGCCGCGCTGATCGCCGCCCGGCACCACCTCCCCGGCGCCCGGGTCGAGGACGACTCCGTCCTGGACAGCCCCGACCCGGGGCCCACCGCCGTCACCTCGGCGGGGGCCGGGGTCTGAGGTCTGGGCGCTGAGGCCTGTGCCCGAGCCCTGCGGCCTCAAGCCCCATGTCCTGAAGCTTGAGGCCCGCAATGCGCCTGAGGCTTGAAGCCTGCGGTGCGCCTGAGGCTTGAGGCCTGGGGTGCGCCTGAGGCTTGAAGCCCGCAGTGCGCCTGAGGCTTGAGGCCTGCGGTGCGGGGGTCCCGTAGCCCGCCGAAGAGGGCGCGGCCCGCACCGCCCCCGCAGCTCCACCACGCGCGGGTGGCCGGACCCGGTGTCCGGTCGCCCGCGCGTGGCGTGGCAGCTCACCGGCCGGCTGCTGCTGCCCGCCGGATCAGTGCGGCGAACCGGCGGGTCACCTCGTGCCAGACCGGCGTCGCCGTCCGCGCGTCCTCCTCGGCCCGGCGGTGCAGCGCCTCCCGGTCGTCACCGTGCTCGGCGAGGCTCGCCGGGTCCCAGGTCAGCAACCGCTCCGGGGCGGTCTCCGGATGGAACTGCACACCCCAGGCCCGCTCCCCCACGCGAAAGGCCTGGTAGGGGCAGCGGTCGCTCCGAGCCAGCCAGACCGCGCCCGGTGGCAGCGAGGTGACCGCGTCCACGTGCCGTTCGATCGCCGTGACCTGCGCGGGCAGGGAGTGGAAGAGCGGATCTGCTGCCGCTTCCGTCCGCACGGTAAGGGCCGTGCTGCCCATCTCCGGGACTCCGTGCCGGGCCGCGACCTTGCCGCCCGCGACGTGCGCCAGCAGTTGCCCGCCCAGGCAGATGCCGAGGAAGGGCGTCCGCTCGGCGAGCGCTGTCGCCACGAGCCCGCGCGTCGCGCCGAGCCAGGGTGCTCGCGCGTCGTCGTTCGGCATGAAGCCGCCTCCGAGCACCACGAGCGCGGCATGCGTCAGCCGCGACGGCACGGCCTCACCCGCGTACGCGTGGAGGACGTCCATGGCGGCTCCGGCTTCCTCCAGCCAGTCACCGACACGGCCCGGCCCGCCACGGGGCGTGTTCTGCACTGCCAACACCCGCATGTCCTCGCTCCTTCGTGCCGCCCCTCGTCCGACGCCGCTCGCCGGCGTGCCGCCCGGCCTGCCGGGTACCCGCACAGTGTCGGTGTTCCGAGAGGGAGGAACCATGGGGCTCACGTTCCGGAAGAGCATCCGGATTCTGCCGGGAGTACGGATGAACATCAACCGTCGGTCGGTGTCCTTCAGGGTGGGCGGCCCCGGCGGAGGGCGCCGGACGTACGGCTCCCGGGGCCGCCGCACGACGTCGATGGACCTTCCCGGCCCGTTCGGTTACCGGCGCAGCAGCCGCCGCGTCGGCCGACGGGGCACCACGCGGCGCTGAGCGGCGGGTGCGCGCGGCCGTCGCGCGCGCCGGAGTCGGCAGTTCCGACGTGGCGCGCGCAAGCCCCCGCACCCCCAGAACGGACGCCGAGGCCGGAGGGGCTTCACCGGCCCCTCCGGCCTCGGCGCGGGCACCGCGTCAGAGGCGGCCACCAGTCAGACGTGTCAGCGGTCCCGCCCTTCTGCGGGTCGTCGTACGCCCCAGCGCGAACGCGCCTGCCAGCAGCGCCGCCAGGCTCCCACCCGCTCCTGCCGCGATCTTCTTGCGCTGTTTGACGGCGGCCAGTCCGGCCGTGGCGGCACTCGTGACCGTGGTCGTCGCGGACGCCAGCGTGGTCCTGGCGGCCTCTCCCTTCGCGGCCTCGCCCGCTGAGCCTCCTGCGGCTCCGCCCGCCTCGGTGGCGGTCCGCGTGGCCGCCGCGGACTTCTTCGCGCTCTGTGTCTTCGCGTTCTTCACAGGGTCAGCCATGCACGGCGGGTAGCCGTCAGGGCGCCGCCCAAACGCGCGGACGCCCGAACCCGCGGAGACCGAGCGGGCGTTCGCGACGGGGCGGTCCACCGGCCACGGGGCGGTCAACCTCCGTACATGCTGCGGAAGAAGACGTAACCGATCACCATGCCGAGGACGATCCCGGCTATGGAGACGCCGATCGCCGTGCCGGCGAGCCGCTCCTGTTTGGATTTGGCGACGATGCCGCAGATGAGGCCCGCGATACCGAAACCGGGCGGGCAGAAGACGAACGCGATGGCACCGAGCACGATGCCCACGATGCTCAGCGTGTTGGAGTCGTTGACGGGCCGTCCCGGCTGGTACGGCGGTCCCGGATAAGACACTGCGCCCCCTCACATGTGTCGGGTGACGACACCTTAGGGAGTGCGCGTCGGTGTGGGTAGCCCTCGCGCATCCGGGAAACGGGCCGCGCGCCGCACGGGAACGCGGCCACGCACCAGGGGCAGTTCGGCGTGCCGGACGGACCCGAGCCGGCTCAGGCGGGCTTGAGCGCGGTGTCGGCGGAACCGGCCGCGGAAGGGCCGGGCACGACGGTGCCTCGTGTGGCGTCGGCGAAGCCCCGCAGCCCCTTGAGCAGCGCCTCGCGTTCCCTCACCCGCATGGTGCCGAGCAGCTCCAGCAGCGCTTCCTCCCGCTGCTCGCGCAGATCCGTCAGGTAGGCGCGGCCACGCGGGGTCAGCCGCAGTTCCAGCTCCCGTCTGCTGGTGGGGCTGGGCGAGCGTTCCACGAAGCCGATCGCCTCCAGCCGGTCGCACAGCCGACTCACGGACGACGGCGCGGATCCGAGCGCCTCACCCAGTGCCCGGAGGTTCATGCCCTCGTCGCGGTCGACGCAGTACATGACCCGAAGCTGCGACGGCGAGACGGGCGCGGTGGACGCGGCGTTCCTGCCGCGTTCCCACAACACCTCCAGCAGTTCGATGACCTCGCTCGCCCGTTGTGCGGTATCACGGGCGTGACGACCGGGAGGGGTAGGGTTCACACCCATATCAGTACCACTCCATATCGGCGAGACCGCTCTCTGTCGGCGAGACCGCTCCCTGTGGGCGAGACCGCTCCCTGTGGGCGAGCGGACACAAGCCGAGGCGAGGCCCCGACCCCTCTCCTCTCACCGCCTCGGGGCAGCCCCGGCGGCGGCTCACCCGGTGTACGTCAGCTGACCCGCGGGCGGACCGCCCCCGCGGCACGCCTGGGCGGCGGTGCGCTGACGCTCGCCCGGGCGTTGAGCAGCGAGTCGAAGAGGGCTCCGGCGGCGAGGAGGGCGGCGCGCGCGTCCTGAGGCGCCCGGTGCTCGGCGTGTGCGGTGCGGGCCGCCTCGTGGACGCGGCGGTACCCGTGGACCCGGCGGGCGTGGTGGACCGACAGCGCGGCGGCCAGATCCTCGAACGGCGCCTCCGCCGGGTAGCCCCGCTCGGCTGCCAGTTCCGTCAGCAGGGCCTCCGCCGCGTCGAGCGCCCGGCCCGGTTCGGCCGAGAAGTCCTCTTCCAGAGCGGACCAGCGGGCGAGGTAGTGCTCGCGCGCGGCGCGGTGGAGCGGCGCCACCCTGAGTTGGGCGTACCTCTTGAGCCGGGTACGCAGCTCCCGCCTGGTGGTGCGCACGTCGCCGCCGCGCCGGACCAGGGTGCGGTCGTACTCGGGACCGAACCGGCCTTCCAGATCCTCTCCGTCCCGGTCCGCCGCCTCCTGCCTGAGGCGGAGCGCGAGCCCGACGGCGACCGCGAGGACCACGCCGAGACCGGCGATGAGCAGGATGGTGAACATGCGCGCCTTCTCCCCGGCTTCCGGACCCGTCGGCAGGCGGAAACCGTCCTGACAAAAAAATGGGGGATCGGGCTCTGAGAAGAGACCCGGCATGGGGCCCGTGCCCACCCGGGGCATCGGTAAACCTCCCGAAGAAAAATCCCTCAGGACGGCTCCCGCCTGCCTCGTTTCCCGCGCTCCTCCCCTCGGGTGACCAGGGCCCCAGGAGCGTGCCCTGCCTGCCCGCAGGGCACGGCGGCAGCACCTGCCATACCCACGCACAGCCACCCTTCGCTAGGATCCCGGCCAGGTGTCCGGGCACGGGGCCCGGGGATGTGGTTGAGGTGGGACATGGTTGCTGGTCGAGTCGTCCGGTTCGACGGTGCGCGGGGTTACGGGTTCATCGCGCCGGAACACGGGGGCGAGGACGTCTTCCTGCACGCGAACGATCTGATGGTGCCGGAGTCCTACGTGCACACCGGCGTAGCCGTCGAATTCGAGATCGAGGACGGTGACCGGGGACTGAAGGCCTCCTCGGTCCGGCTCCTGCACAACCCGGAGAACATGTCGCCGTTCGCGCCGGCACCCTCCGCCGCCGGCGCGCCCCGGGAAGCGTCGGGCGCCGTCCGCTCGGACGATCCGGACGATCCCCTGTGCGACGTGCTCAGCGTCGCGGAGTACACCAGGGCGGTCACGGAACTGCTGCTGGAAGCCGCGCCGGGGCTGACCGGGGCGCAGATCCTCGACATCCGCCGCAGGCTGGTGCAGTTCGGAAAGCAGCACGGCTGGGCCGAGGACTGACACCGAAGGCACCCGCACACGGTCCGTGCCCGCCCCGGGGCGCCCTCCGCGGGCCCCGGGCGGCCCGGTCCGCTCGTACACGGGAGCGGACCGGGCCCGGGTAGGTGCGACGCGGCAGGCGTGACCCCGCCGCGACGCGTACGTGCGCCTCGCGGCGGGGTCAGTACCAGCCGTGCGAGTTGTGGTGGGCGAGCGCCGCCTGCCAGGAGCCGTAGCGGTTCTCGACGTAGCGCTCGGCTCCGGCGTGCTGTTCGGCGACCGTGCCCTTGCCCCAGGGCTGGTCGGTCTGGAACAACCCGTGGTACTTGCCGTTCTGGGCGTTGGGGTTGCCGCTGGACTCCCGGCGGATGATCTCCGCCTTCGCCGCGTTCTCCGACATGGAGGCGGCCGAGGAGCCGGGCTTGGACCGCGTGGCCTCCGGAGCCGCCTCTTCCTGTGACTCCTCCTCCTGCGCTTGCGGCGCCTGTGAGGCCTGTGGTGCCTCGGGGGTTGCCTCCTGCGCCGGGGGCGGCGCGGAGGSRGCCGGCKGKRSGGTRYKCGSSCCGGCGACCTCCAGTCGCTGACCAGGGAAGATCCGGTCGGGATCGGGAAGGCCGTTGCGTTCGGCCAGTTCCTGCCAGGTGGTCCCGTGGCGCTGTGCGACCTCGGAGAGGGTGTCGCCGGGCTGCACCTCGTACCCGGTGGTGCCCTGCGTCTCGTACCCGGTGGTGCCCTGGGCCCGCGCGGTGGCCTCCGCGTGGGTGTGCGTGCCGGCGGACTGCGCCTCCTGCCCGAAGGCGGGAGTCGCCGGGACGGCGACCGCGGCCGCCGTGAGGACGCCGAAGGTGGCGATCTTGGTCTTACGCATCTGAATCAGGTCCTTACCGTCGAGTCCGGAGACTCTCTGTTGGGGTCAGAGGAAAGCCCGTCAGGGCGGTAGCAAACTCCTCCTGGGCGCTCCCCGGGCTGACGATCCGTTCGGCTTGGCCGATCTTTCACTCGGGCAGAGGTACCGGGCGTCCCCGATGGGCGGTACCCGGCGCCGCCGAGACGTGTCCACGGCCCGTCGGGGCACCGGAGGGTGTGGTTCCGGTGCCTCGCGTGGCGGCGCGGTCCGCACACGGGCGGAGGGGCCCCGGCCCGGCGGGGCACCGGAGGGGGGGGTTCCGGGGCCCCGACGGGCCGTGGACACG
>NZ_JASKYT010000221.1:0-14239 GCF_041028275.1 Streptomyces sp. PU-14G | reverse complement strand
CAGCCACACGTGCACCGCCGGGACCCACACGGGCCGCCGCCGTCGTCAACGGGCTGCTGGAGGTCGTCGAACGCGACTCGATCGCCCTGACCTGGCTGCAACGGCTGCGGCTGCCCCGGCTGACCCTGGACACCGGTCAACTGGCGCCCAGACAGCGACAGTTCGTCGAGCGGGCCGACAGCCCGCACGTGCGCACCCAGCTGTTCGACGCCACCACCGACCTCGGCATCCCCGTGATCTACGGGGTGCAGTTGGCCGACTCCGACCCCGCGCTGGCCCAGGTCGTCGCCGCCACCTGCGACCCCGACCCCGGCGCGGCCGTCGCCAAGCTCTACCGCGAGGCCGCCTCGCTGCGCATCGCGCTGCGCCACCACATCACCACCAGCCCCGCCGCTGCCGAGGCGGCCTCGGACGGCGGCCCCGAACAGCTCGTCAACGTCGTCGGGGGAGCTGCGGAGGCCGGCCCCCTGGCCGCCCGCGACCGCTTCTCGTTCCTGCTGGAGGGCGCGCGCGAGGAACGGCCGCTGTCCGCGCTGCCGCGCCCCGCCGCGACCGACCCGGCCACCGTGCTGGCCTGGCTGTTGGAGCGCCTGCACGCCCGGGGCTGCGAGGTCGTCGCCGTCGACCTGACGACCGACGAGGCGCGCCAGGTCGGTGCCACCGCGGTGCGGGTGGCCGTGCCGCAGCTGATGCCGCTCTCCTTCGTGCACCGGGCCCGCTACCTGGGCCACCCGCGGCTGTACGAGGCACCGCGGGCCATGGGGCATCCGGTGCTGGCCGAGGACGAGATCACCCCGCTCCCGCAGCCGTTCGCCTGACACGCCCCGCGCCGCCACCCGCGCGTCCCCATCCACCACCCGGGCAGGAGAAGCGATGCACACCGGAACGACCGGTCCCCGCAGACCGCTGTTTCTCGCGGCGGGAGCCTTCGGGCACGCCGTCACCGAGCGCCTGGCCAAGGCGTACACGGGCGCCGTCGTCATGGGCGTCGACGAGGGGAGCCACCCCAGTTTCTGGCCGGTCAGCGACCTGCTGGTGCTGGCCACCGACCATCCGCGCCCCGCGCTGGCCGAGGCGGTGGACAGCTCCGCGTACGCCTGGGGTGTGCCCTGGTTCCCGATCGAGCTGGAGCCGGTCGAACTGCGCTGCGGTCCGGCCGTCGCGCCCGGCGCCGGTGCCTGCCACCGCTGCTTCACCCGGCGCCGCGCCCAGCACGACCGCTCGCCGCTGCCCGCCGAGGCACGCCGCCGCGAGACCAAAGATCCCGGTGCGCAGCGCGTGACCGGTTACGCGCCCCACCACGTCGGCATGGCCGTCGCGTTGGCCCGCGCCGCGGTCCGCGACCTCTTCGACGAGGAAGCCGGCGCCGCCGGGGCCGAGGACGGCGGCGCAGCCGGCGGCCAGGGGCCGCGTGCCGCCGCCCACGTCCGCTCCGTGAACCTCGCCGACGGCAGGACCGCGCGCCACCGCGTCGTCGCCGTCGACCAGTGCCCGCGCTGCCGCCCGGCGCGCGGCGGCGAGGACCTCTCCTGGCGGATCTTCGAACCGCTGACCGACGCCGCGCCGGTGGGGAGCTGAACGACGATGGCCAACGGGGACGTACTCACCGCCGAACAGACCGGCGCCGCGGCGCTGCGCGACCCGCAGCTGTCGGTGCCCGCACTGCCCAGGACGCGCAGGGGCGTGGCCTGCTACCAGGCCGGCGGCGGTCTGGTCGTCGAAGGGCTGCCCGCGCCGCAGGTCTTCCGCGGCAAGGCCGCCACCGCACTGCTGCCCCGGCTGCTGCCGCTGCTGGACGGCGCCCGTGACCGCACCGCGCTCGCCGAGGAGCTGGGCATCAGCCCCAACGCCGTCTTCAAGGCGCTGTCGCTGCTGTGGATGTGCGGCGTCATCGAGGACACCCCGCCGCCGGACGGGCCCGCGGCGAAGGCGGGCGCGGCCCTGGCGGACGAACTCGCCGACTACCTCTCCCGGATGGGCGACTCCACCGGCGCCAACGCCTCCTGGGAGGCGGGTGCGCTGCGGTTGGCGTCCGCGCGGGTCGCGCTGTACGGCAGCGGGCCGACGGCGACGGCGCTGGCCGACGAGCTCGCACCGTCGCTCGCCCTCACCCGCGTCGCCGGACCGGACGCGGTGCCGCCCGAGGGGACGACGCTGGTTGTCACCGCGGACGCGCCGCGGGCCGAGCTGGCCGCCGTCGCCTCCGTCTGCCGGGAGCGGCAGATCCCGCTGGTGCGGGTCGCCGCCGCGCACGGTACCGCCCGCCTCGGTCCCTTCGTCCACCCGCGCTACACGCCGTGCCTGGACTGCCTGCTGGCGGAAGAGGCGAGGACGGACGCGAACACGACGGACGAGGCCACGGACGAGGCCACGGACGAGGCCACGGACGAGGCCACGGACGCGAACACGACGGACGAGGCCACGGACGAGGCCACGGACGCGGCCACCGACGAGGAGACCGACGAGGAGGCGGCGGCGCTGACCGCCGCGCTCGCCGCGCACGACCTCTTCGGCTTCCTGGGCCGCGCCGTTCCCTCCCCCTACCCCAACCAGTGGCGGACCGTCGCCCTCGACGATCTGGCGCAGCGCCGCCACAGCGGCGCCACCCGCCCCGGCTGCCCCACCTGTTCGGCGCTGCCACCCGCACAGGGGGACGGCCCGGGAAGGGCACCGCTGGCCGCCCGCTACGAGGCCTTCATCGGTTTCCCGCCGCACGAGTACATGGACCTCAAGGGCCACCAGCAGCACTACAAGCCGTCCAACCTGGCGCTCCAGCGCCAGGAGAAGACCTGGCCCGTCTGCCCCGAGGCCGCACTGCCGGCGCCCGACACCGCCCGCCTCGCCGGCCTCCCCTACGAGCAGCGCGGCGCCGGCGAGGCCACCACCGACCTGGAGACCCTCTCGCTCGTCCTGGCCGCCGTCGCCGGCGTCCGGGAGTCCGAGGGCGACTTCCTGCGCCGTTGGACCCCCAGCGGCGGCAACATCGGCTCCGTCCTCGCCCACCTCGCCGTCCGCGACGTGCCCGGGCTGGCGCCGGGGGTCTACGGATACGTGCCCGGCGGCCACCGGCTGGCGCTCCTGGCGCCCGGCGCCGAGGCGACGGCGGGTATCCCGGGGCACGCCCCGGTGACCCTGGCGCTGACCGGCAACCTGGGCAAGGTCGCCAAGAAGTACCACTCGTTCGCCCTGCGGGTCACCCTGCTCGACGCGGGCTGCGCACAGGCGACGCTGCGCCGCGTCTGCCACACGCTCGGGCTGCCGCGCACACCGGTGCGGCGCTGGGACGAGCGGACCGTCACCGCGGCGCTCGGCGCGGACCCGCGCGTCGAGCCCGTCACCGCCGTCACCGACCTCGGGAGGCCGCTGTGATCGCCCCTGACGACCTCGCCCTCCAGCTCGTCGAGTCCTTCCAGCACGCGCCCGCGCACCCGCGTGCCGACGTGCCGGTCCAGCGCGCCGCCCACCCGCGACCGCTGGGCCCGGACGTCCGCGTCGGCCCCGGCGCGGCCGACGCCGAACGGCTCGACCTGCTGGACACCCTCCGTACCCGGCGCGCGAGCCGGCTCTGGTCGCCCGAGCCGCTGTCCGCGCCTCTGCTCGCGGACATCGTCGGCGAGGGCGCCGCGGCCGACGCCGAGGAGTGGCCCGACGAACAGCCCTACACGCCGCTGGAGATCACCGTGGTGGCCTTCCGGGTGGCCGGCATGGAACCGGCCGTGCACCGCTTCGACGGGCTGACGCGCACCACCCGCCCCGTCATGGAGCTGCCGCCGCCCGAGCGGCGCCGCACCCTGACCCTCCAGGCCGAGTTCGGCGACGCGCCCGCCCTCGTCTCCGTCGCCGTGGACCCGCACACCGCCGAACTGCGCGACGGCGGCCACGGCTACCGGACGCTGCTGACCCGCGCGGGCGCGGCGGTCCACACCATGTGGCTCGCCGGGGTCTCGCACGGGCTGACCGGATCGGCGTTCGCCGGGTTCATCCCCGCCTCCGTCCGCAGCCCGCTGCGCTCCGACGGCACCAGCAGGCAGCAGGTGTTCGCGCTCGCGCTCGGCCACCCGCCCGCGGCCCCGCCCGGCGACGGCGCCACGCCGCCCGCCGGAGCCCGGGCGCCCGGCCCCTGATCGTCCGACGGCCAGCCCCGGGGTGACGGGTGTCCCCCGGAACGGGCCGCCGGATGCACGACCGGCCGCCGTGAGCGGCGGCCGGGCATCAACCCGGCACCGTCCGGTGTCCGTGGCCGACCACCACAGGGAAAGGAGGGATGCGCGATGGAAGACGTCATCGACCTGTACGCGGTGGCCGAGGACGAACTGGCCCTGGAGGAGCTGCCCGAGGGCAACGCCCTGGCCAGCTTCTCCACCTCGACCAGCGCCAGCACCGCCTCGTGCCCGGCGTCCAGCGCGTCCAGCGCGTCCAGCGTCTCCAGCTACGGCTGACCACCCCGCAGGCTCAGGCCTACTCAGGAAGAGGAGCACCCATGGAAACCATGGACAACCTGGAGCTCGACCTCTACATCGAGGACCAGGAACTCGCCGTCGAGGAGCTGCCGGACGGCAACGCGCCCGGCGGCTGCTTCGCCTGCGCGGGCTCCGCGTCGACCGCGTCCTGCCCCGGCTCGTCCGCTGCCACCGTCGGCAGCGCGTCCTGCATCGGCTGACGCGACAGATCCGACAGCGCACGAACCGTCCCACCATCCATGCGCAGAAAGGAGATGAGAGATGCAGAACAGCGACGACCTCGACCTGTTCGTCGAGGCCTTCGACGACGACCTCGCCGTCGAGGAGCTGAGTGAGGGCACCGCGCTGAGCACCTGGTCAAGCGCCACCACCGCGGGCTCCGCTTCCTGCCCCTGGAGCACCGCCTCCTCCTCGTCGTCCGCGTCCAGCTACGGCTGACCGGAAGGCACCGAGGAAAGCCGGGGGCACGCCCCCGTGAACCACGAGTCGCACACAGGAGGTGACACACATGGACAACAGCGTCGAGCTCGAACTGTGGGCCGAAGACCTGGAACTGGAGGCACTGCCCGAGTCGGACAGCCCCTTCACCACCTTCGGCTGCGCCGCCACCGCAGGCTGCGGCAGCTGCCCGGCCGCCTGCCTGGGCACGGCCGGCTGCTTCTCCTCCAACGGCAACTGACGCACGGGAGGCCCCGTGCGTCCAGCGGCCCGGTGACACGCGAACACCGGACCGCGCGCTGAGGTGAACCCCGGTTCCGGAGCGGGCGAAGCGCCCCGGAACCGGGTGCTCGCGGACGCGACCCGCGAGCCCGCTCAGGCTAGCCGCGGTCCGCCTGCCGAACCGCTACCGGGAGACGTGCCACCACAGGAGCTGTGCATGGAGACCCTCACCCGACCGAAACTCCGCGAGGGCCTGGAAGTCATCCGCGGGATGGACGACCACCCGCTGCTGTACGACGCGGACTCCGGCATCTACCACCGGCTCAGCCGGTCGGCCGCCGGGCTCGTCCAGCGGCTCGACGGCTCCCGGTCCCTGGAGGACATCGCCACGCTGATGACACAGCGCGGCACCAAGACCCCCGAGGCGGCCCGCACCGAGCTGGACCGCTTCGTGAAGAACCTCTACGACAGCGGCCTGCTGGCCGGCTCGCCCACGCCGCAGCGGGCCCGCGACGCCGGGCGGCGCGGCAAGCGCAGCCAGATGATGCCGCGCTTCGTCGTCAGCCGCACGCTGATGCCCCGGCTGCTGGAGCCGGTGGCCGCGCTGCTGCGCAAGGCGTCCGGCGGCGCGCTGGCCGGCCTCCACATCGCGGGCGGCATCGCGGGCACCCTCGCCGCCGTGTGGGCCCTGTTCGCGGGCCCCTCGGCCGACCCCAGGCTCGCCCACTGGACGACGCTGATCGCGTTCGTGCTCTTCCTGCTCCAGATCGTGCTGCACGAGACGGCGCACGCCATGGTCGCGCAGATACTGAAAGTGCCCGTACGGGGCTTCGGATTCGCGCTGCTCTTCTACTTCATGCCGCTCGCCTACGTCGACCGCACCGACGCCTACCGGCTGCGGGAACGGGGCAGCAGAGTCGTCCTGGCACTGGCGGGGCCGGTCAACGACGGCTGGGTCGCCGGCATCACCGCGCTGGTGGCCGTCACCGCGAACGGCACGGTGGCGACCGTGGCCGCCACGATGCTCGTCTTCCAGGTCTTCAGCGTCATCACCAACCTCAACCCGCTGCTGCCCAGCGACGGCTACGCGGCGCTGGAGGCCGGGATGGGCACCGTCGACGCCCGAGGCCGTGCCTTCGGACTGCTCAAACACGTGCTGCTGCGCCGCCCCCTGCCCTCCCACCTGGCGGCCATGACCCCCGCCGCGCGGCGACTGCACCTGGCCTACGGGGCGCTGTGCACGCTGTACGTGCTGGTGCTGGCCTACGTGGCGGTGCGCGGCACGGCGTTCTCGTACAGCAGCGTCCAGGGGATGTGGGGCCAGTGACGACGACCGTACGCAACCTTCAGGACGGGGACGGCGACGGCACCGCGTACCCGACCGGCGAGGCCGGTACCGGGCGGGAGGCTGGTACCGGGCGTGAGGCTGGTACCGGGCGTGAGGCCGGGACTGGGCCGGGGTCCGGGACCGGGCCGGGGAGTGGGCCGGACGCCGCAACGGACAGCGCGCCGGCCACCGCGCCGGCCACCGCTTCGGTTGTTGCCGCGCTGGGCGGCGTGGCGGTGACCCGGGTCGCCGGGCTGCCCGCCGCGTTCTGCCCGCGGCCCGCAGAGCGCACCGCCGCGCTGCTCGACGAGCGCGCCGCCGCGCATGCCGCGCTCGAAGTGCTGCGCCCGCGGGTGGAGGACGCGCTGTACGCCCTCGTCCCGGTGCTGGACGCGGCCGGTGACGGCGCCACACCTCTGCGCCGCAAGGTCCTCGCCGCCCGCCGCGCCGTCCACCGGCTGGCCCCCTTCGGCTGGGACGAGGCGACCGCCGAACGCGTCGCCGCGCACGCGGACGAGGAGACCCGCGAGGCGCTGGCCCGCTGGCAGGCGCAGACCTCCGCCCTTCAGGCAAGTGCCGCCGCACTCGACGCGGCACTGGCCGACGACCGGGCCGCCGCCGAGGAGACACTGACCGCGGCCCTCGACGCGCCCGGCTTCGCCGACTCCCTCGCGCTGGCCACCCCCGACTGGGTGCGCTACGGCACCGCCCGCCGCACCCGCAAGCGGCAGCGCGCCCTGCGCACCCTCTACTCGTACACCGTCCGCGCCGCCGCCAAGACCAGCCCCTTCGCGCGGCTGACGACCGTGGGCGTACCCGGCCGCGGCCACGCGGGGCACGCCGTCCACCAGGTCTCGGCCACGGTCGCCCTCACCGCCCTGTACGCGCTGGCCCGCGCCCCCGAGACGGCACCCCTGCTGCGCTACCGCCCCGCCGCGGTCCGCCCGGCGACCGTCCAGGAAGGGCCCGGCGCGCCGGTACGTTCCCTGATGCTGCACCCCGAGTACGTCGCCACGGGCGGAGTCACCTGGCGCAACGACCACGTGGTGGAAGCCGGCGCGGCCGGCGACTGGGCCCGTGCCCTGGCCGCAGCCGGTGCGGACGGCGGCTCCCTCACCCACGCGACGGTGTTGCGCACGCTCGGCGGTGCCGACCCCTTCCGCCGCTTCCGGCGCCTGCTCGACACCGGCGTACTGTCTCCCCTCGCGCCGTGGCAGCGCGGCGAGGACGCGGTGCGGGCCCTGCTGGACCTGACGAGCCACCTGGAGACGCCGGAGCCCCCGAACAGCTCGGAGCCTCCGAACAGTCCGGAGCCTCCGAGCGCCTCGGAGGGCGCCTCGGATCCGGACGTCGCCGAGGGGGCCTCGGGCCTGGATGTCGTCCGGGAGCTGCGGGCCCTCGCGGCCGAGCGGGAAGCGATGACTCACCGGCCCTCCACGGTCGCTCGGGCCCGCGACACGGCACCCGGAGCGGAGCCTGCCCACACGCCCGGCCCCCGGGACGAGGGGCCGGGGGACGACGGCCCCCGGGACGACGGGCCCCGCGCCGACGGGCCGCGGCGGCGGGCCGCCGCGGTCGCCCGGGTGCGCGAGCTGGGCAGAGGGTGGGCGCGGGCAGCGGGCTGGGACCGGTTCGAGCCGACCGAGGTCTGGTACGAGGACGCCGCCTGCGACCTGCGGCTTCCACCCGTGCTGGACGACGCCCGGACAGCCGCCGACCTGCGCCGGCTGGGCGAGGCCATCAGGCCCAGGCTGTTCCGCTCCCACCTCTACGACGAACTGGTGCGCCGCTTCGTGGCCGACCACGGCAGCGGCGGCACCTGCGAGGACGTCCTCGGCTTCGCCATGCGCTGCGGCGCGGAGACCGACCGCGACCCCGGCATGGAGCGCGCCGTACGCCTCGACCTGGCCGCGCGCGAGGACCCTGCCGAGCGCGCGTGGCTGCCCGTCGGGCCCAGCAGCGCGTCCCCGTCGGCGGCCCTCCTGGTCCAGCACATCGCCGCGCGGCCGGACGCGGCGGACGGGCCCCGGCTCGTCGTCAACCAGTTCAACCCCGGTACGGGCGGGCTCCTCACCCGCTTCAAGGGGCTGCTGGGCGAGGACTTCGCCGAGGCGCTGCGTACCCATGTGCGCCGGCTGTGGCCGCACGCCGCGCACCACCACGAACTCGTGCTGTGGACCGAGTGCGGCACCGCGCAGGCCCAGTCCGCCGGACTGCTGCCCCCGCTCACCCTGCCCGGCGAACTCGACGGACCCGGCGCCCTCGACCTGACCGAGGTTCGCCTCGTCCACGACCCGCGCCAGGACACCCTCGCCCTGCTGGCCCCCGACGGGCTCCCCCTGGCCGCCGCCTACACCGGGCTGGTGCCCACCCACCTGTTCCCGAAGTTCGCCCGTTTCCTGGCGATCCTCTCCGACCCGTGGATCAACGGCTCGCCCCTGTCGGACTACCGTATGCCGTTCCAACTGCCGCGCGAGCCCGACCGCGTGACCGCCCTGGAACGGCAGACGTCAGGGCAGACGCTGACGGCGGGAGCGGCCACGTCCGCCGACGGCGGCGGTGGTGTGGTGACGCGGCGCGCCCAGTGGATCGTCCCCGTCGGGCACCTGCCGCTCCTCGGAGCCGACGCCACCGACGCGGAGGCCGTCGTGGCGGCGGACGCGTTCCGCCGTCGGCACGGAATGCCGCGCGAACTGTTCGCCTACCTGCTCCCCGCGAGCGGCGGCATGTCACCCGACCACGACCGCAAACCCCTGTGGATCCGACTGGACTCCGCCGTTTCGCTCGACGTACTGGCCCACTGGATCACACCCGACACGGGGCACCTGCGGCTCGTCGAGGCACTGCCCGCACACCATCAGCACCCCTTGCGCGACGCGGACGGCGAACGGCGCGCCGCGGAACACGCCGTACTGCTGCACTGGACCGACGGGGAGGGGAACCGGTGAAGGGCACCGAGGCGGCGCCCCGGCCGCCACGCGAGGATGCGCGGCCACGTGAGGATGCGCGGTCGGGCGAGCACGCGCGGTCGGGCGAGCACGCGCGGTCGGGCGAGCACGCGCGGTCGCGCGAGCACGCGCCGCGGAGGGAAGCGGCGGAGGCCCGGGAAGCCGGGCAAGCCGTGCAAGCTGGGGAAGCCGCCGGGGTACCGGGAGTGGACTGGTGGTACGTACGGGCCTACCCCGGCGGGCCCGGCCGCATGGACGCGGCCGTCCGCGCCGTCCTCCCCTGGCTGTCGGCCCGCGCCGCCGAGCTGGACGCGCCCGCCTGGCACTTCCTGCGCTTCTGGGACGCGACGGGCCACCACCTGCGGCTGCGCCTGTGCTGCACGCCCGATCAGGCCGACGCCCTGCACGCCCGCACGGACGAGCTGCGCACTCTCCTGTCGGACCTGCCCCAGAGAGCGGAAGGCGGCGCGGGGGAGGCGGGCGGCGGGCTGCTGCCGGCCGAACCGAGCATGGCCCCGCGCCGCCAGCCCGTCGGCGTGAGCCCCGCGCCGTACGCGCCGGAGCTCGCCAAGTACGGCGGCGCCCACGGCATCCGCCTCGCCGAGGAGGTCTTCACCGACGGCTGCGCCCTGCTGGCCGAGACGGACCTGGTGGCCCTCCCCGCCGCGCACGCCCGCGCGGCTGCCGCCGTGACCCTCACCCAGGCTCTCGTCACCGCCTGCCTGGCCCCGGGCGAGAGGGACGCCTTCTGGACGGCCCACCGTCGCCGCTGGCTGGCCCGCCTGCGGATGACCCTCCCGGCCGACGAGACGCGGCAGCGGCTCAACTCCCTGGCGTCGTCGGTACGGAACGCACCGTGGCCCGAGGGCGGGGTACGCGCCAGGCTGGCCGCGCACGTGGAGGTGACCGCCGGGGTACTGGACCGCTGCGCCGCGGCCCGCGTATCCGTCCCGCGCGCCGAGCTGCTGCTCCACCACGTCCACATGGCCCACAACCGCCTGGGCTTCCCGCCGCCCGAGGAGGCGGCGCTGGTGCTGGTGGCGCGCGGTCTGATGGCGCCCTGACCGCTACTGACCGCCACTGACCGGGCACGCCGCGGGGTGCCGCGAACGCGACGAGCGGGTGGGAGGGGCCTCCTCCCACCCGCTCGGGGTGTCGCATGCGCTGCGTGGGCGTGTGTGTGGTGTCGGCTGGGTTGCCTTCTGCTCAGTAGGCGGAGTCGACGTTGTCCATGGAGCCGTAGCGGTCGGCTGCGTAGTTGCAGGCGGCGACGATGTTGGCCACGGGGTCGGTGAGCTTATCGGCGGTGCCCTTGACGTGGTACTGGTCGAAGGTGGGCTGGATCACCTGGAGCAGACCCCTGGAGGGGGTGCCCTTCTGGGCGTTGACGTCCCAGTTGTTGACCGCGTTGGGGTCGCCGGCGGACTCGCGGATGATGTTGCGCTTGATGCCCGCGTAGGAGCCGGGGATGTCGTGCTTGTCCATGATGGCCTTGGCCTCGCGGATCCAGCCGTCCAGGTTGTCCGGGTAGGTCTCGGACCGGTCGGCCTTCGCCGCGGACTTGTTCTCGGCCTTGTCCTCGGTCTTGTCCTTGTCGGCGTCCTCGGCCTTGCTCTTGGCCTCGTCCTTCGCGCCGGCCGCGGCCTTCGCCTCGGCGGGCTTCGCGCCGGGCCGGGGGGCGTGGGCGGCGTCGTCGGCCTTGACGACCTCGTCCGCCTTGACCGCGTAGGCGGCGGGCTTGGCCGGCTTCGCCTCGTCCTGGGTGGCGGCGTGGGCGGTGCCGGTCAGGGTGGCGGTGGCGATACCGGCGGCACCCAGGACGGTCAGGCCGGTGGTCAGCTTGGTGTTGCGCAGAGCAGTACGCATGCGAGCGGATGCCTTTCGAGGGGGGACACATCCGGCCGCGCCTCCGGGCGGTGTGCCCGGTCTCGTCGCGACCTGGGCCCCACCCTGCGGACCGGCTCCCCACCCCGACAACTATGTGACGTACTATCCCGCTTCGTCCGATTCGGCGAGTGGTGCAGGGTCCGCCGTCATGGGCCCCGGCCCCGGCAAAACGGACATGCGAAGCTGCTTCGTATGTGATCTGGCCCCTATGGGTGCCCTCACACGCGCCCCCCGGAGCTCTCACCGACGGCCGAGTGACCCCTTACGCACCGTCGGCAGTGTTCAGCCCTCAACGGGGGCTCCGGCGGTGCGGGGGAGGGGTTCACGGGTGTTCGGACAGCAGCCGCAGAGCGGCTTCTGGGCGTGTCCCCGACAGGGGTCGGCCGCCGTCGATGACCAGCGAGGGGACACCGGTGACCCCCAGGGCGGCAGCCGCCCGTTCGTCCTCGCGGACCGCCGCGGCGAAGGCTTCGCTCTCCAGTACCGCGCGTACCCCCTCAGGTGCCAGCCCCGCCTCGGTGCCCAGCTCCGTCAGGACGTGCGGGTCGGCGATGTCGAGCCCTTCGGTGTGGTACGCCCGCAAGAGCCGCTCCACCATCGCGTCGGCGAGGTCGTGCTCGGCTGCGGCGTGGACCAGGCGATGGGCGTCGAGGCTGCTGACCGGCGTGGCGACGTGCAGGTTCAGCTCCAGCCCCTCGGCCGCCCCCTCGTCCCGGATCAGGGCGACCCTCTCCGCGGCACGGTCGCCCCACCACTGCGTCATCGCCTCCGCCGCGGTCGGGCCCGGTTCGGTGCCCGCCGACGGGTCGAGTTCGAAACTGCGCCAGACGAGCCGTGGCCGCCGACTCGGGGGAAGCCGGTTCACTGCCGCCGCGACGCGCCGTTTGCCGATGTAGCACCAGGGGCAGACCACGTCGAAGAAGACCTCGACCACACGCGTCGGTCGCCCCCGTTCCGCTTTGCCGTCGGCCGCGTAGTCGGTGGCCGAGTGGAAACCGGGGTCGTTGCTCATCACGGGACTCCCTTGATGTGCCGGTCGGCTCGGGTGCCGTGACCGGAGCAGCATCCTGCGAGTTCAACCCGACTTCAAGTCAACTGTGGTCCGGGCCACACGCTCCGTGTGGGGGCGTGGGTGTCGCTATCGCCCTGTGACGTGGTGGGTGAAGGCGGTCCAGGCGGTGGTGGAGACGGTGAGGGGGCGGAGTGCTGTGTCTTTGGTGTCGCGGATGTGGACCGTTCGGGGGCGGAGGGCGACCTCGACGCAGTTGTCGCCGTCCCCGCTGCTGTAGCTGCTCTTGTGCCAGCTCGCTTCAGTGGTGGTCATAGCGCTCCTCGCAGTCGTTCCAGCAGGCTCACGGTAGCCCGGCAGTCCAGTGCCTGGGAACGGAGCTTGCTGTACCGCTGAAGCAGCACGCTCACATCGGCAGCGGCGGTGATCAGATTGCTCGACTGGTGCGCTTCCGTGTAGCCGAACCACTGGTTCTCTTCGCTTTCCGCCAGATACAGCTGACCGTTCGAACCCGTGTGATCCTCCTGGCGCAGCGGCATCACCTGTACCTCGACGTTGGTGCGCTGCCCCACAGTCAGGAGGTGGTCGATGACGCTCTTGGTGACGGTGTCCCCGCCCACGGCGCGTTCGAGCAGACACTGCTCGATGATGAAGCTGAACGCGGTGTGGGGGCGGTCTTCGAGCAGGCGTTGGCGTTCGAGGCGCGCGGCGACCACCCGGTCGATCTGCTCCTCTGTGTGCGGCGGCAACTGGCGTTCGAGTACGGCTCGGATGTAAGGCTCCGGCTGCAACAGGCCCGGGACAGCGCGGCACTCGTATGCGCACAGGGTGATGGCTTCCTCCTCGATGCCGGCCCATTGCTGGAACCACGAGGCGAGGCCGGGTTTGCGCCGCAGACTCCTGGCCGCCGCCCGCAGAACCTTTCCGGCCAGCGGGCCGAGGACTTCCTCGGCACGGGCCGGGAGTTTGTCCGGCGGAAACCGCTTACCCTGTTCGATTTTGGCGATGTAGTGGTCGGAGTACCTGACGAGAGGGCCGAATTCCTCCTGGGTGAGATTCGCCTCCGTCCGCAGCGCTTTGAGTACTGCGCCGTACGTCTTCAGCCCGTCCGAGGTGCCGGGTTCGGGCTCGTCGGACGGCGACGAGGTGCGCGCATTCTGGTTCGACGTCATTGTCGAGGCCCTTCCGTGCTAGGTGCCCTTACCCGCTCAACCGTCCAAGCCTTGGGCCTGGTTACAGCCCAGTCCAGTACGGGAACCCGCACAGTTGTCGCTGTACCAGTGGAGTCTCTGTCATCGGAAGGCGCGCCGCAGCACTGTCACTTGCCATGGAAGCATTTCGGCGGCAATGCCCCCCTCTCACCGACGTGTTCGTACAAAGATTCTCCGCGACGCGGCGGGGGGCCCGCCTGGCACGGCGATTGGCCGCGTATCAACTCCACGCGTGGGGGTTTGCCTATCAGTCACCGTTCTCGGAGAAGGTGACTCTCGTCGTGGCGGAACTCAGTGCGAACGCGGTGGTGCACGGACGCGTTCCCGGGCGGGATTTCGAGGTGCGCGTTTTCCTGGAAGGGGAAGGGGCGACGGGAGCCGCTGCCGTGCGGGTCGAGGTGTCCGACACGCATCCCTCGCTGCCGGTGCGCCGCGCCCCGGACTCCGTGAGCGAGGGCGGGCTTGGGCTCGTCCTCGTCGACACATTGGCGTCGTGCTGGGGGGTGCGGCCCAGGACGGGCCCCGGGAAGACGGTGTGGGCCCGGGTCGAGGTGGCGTGCCCTGCCGTTCGGGTCGGGGGCGGCACGTAGGGCTGACCTGACCGGGCCCCGGGGCCCGGTCAGGTCRGCCCTACGTGCCGCCCCCGACCCGAACGGCAGGGCACGCCACCTCGACCCGGGCCCACACCGTCTTCCCGGGGCCCGTCCTGGGCCGCACCCCCCAGCACGACGCCAATG
>NZ_JASKYT010000220.1:0-12797 GCF_041028275.1 Streptomyces sp. PU-14G | reverse complement strand
CCCCCGGTTCCGCCGCCCGCTCCTCCCGCGCACGAGGCCGGGCGTCCATGTCCGGAGCGAACCAGGGCCGCCCCCGCCCTCCTGCACGTGCTCGGGGAACGGGGCCGGGGGCAGAGGTGGCGCCGGGGGTGCCGGTGTCGGCCGCCGAGCCCGCGTCGTCGTCCGAGCCGGTGTCCACGTCCGAGCCGGTGTTCGCATCGGAGCCGGTGTCCGCTTCCGAGCCCGTGCCGGCGTCGGAACGGTGTGCCGGCTGGGGACGACGGGGGTCCCGCGCGGCACGGAGCCGAGCCCGCAGACCGGTTGCGGTGCCTCGGCGCCTCGTACGGGCGCGCGGCGCGCGGGCCGGCGCGCCCGCGCCGGTGGACGGCCCCTCGCCGGTGGACGGCCCCTCGCTGGTGGGCCACCCCGCGCGGCGCTGTGCGCGGTGCGGGGTGGTCGTGGCGGTGCCCGGGCCGTCCGGGCCGCGCGGGCGGAGTCGGTCGACGACCAGCATGCCCAGCCGGAACACCACCGCGGGGACGACCACGCACAGCAGCACCCAGAACAGGGTGACGCCCCAGGGACGTGCGACCTCCCAGGGCTGCTCGGTCAGTACGCGGCGGTCCAGCTTGGCGGCGACCGTGTACCGACCGTGCGCTCCGGAGGCCAGCTCGACAGGCAGTTCGATCCGCGCCTTCTCGCCCGGGTCGACGGTGCCACGCCACCGCTGGCGCTCCCACTCCGGCGCCAGCACGCCGTGCGAGGTGCCCACCTCGAAGACCGGGTCCCTGGCACGGTCGGAGCCGAGATTGCCGACCGTCAGCACGAGCGTCCGCTCCTGCGGGGCGCCGAACCAGTTGAGCAGTCCGCCTTCCCCCTCCAGCCGTGCCGCCAGGACGGCCAGCCGCCCGCCGGTACGCCGCTTGGGCAGCTTCTCGACGGGGTGGCCCGCGACCTCGAAGGCCGCGTCCGCCGCCGCGTACGCACCTGTCACCGTCGCCGCCCGTACGACGCACGGACACGGTTTGGGCGGTTCGGCGACCGGGAGATCCTTGCTGAAGCGTCCGCTGCCGTCGGTGGTGACGGCCTGCCCCTCCGCGTTGGCGCAGGCGTTCGTGCCGCCGATCGCGTTCTGGCCGCACAGCAGGAGCGTGAGCAGGGTGTCGGGACGCCATCCGGTTCCCCGCACCGTGACGGTCGCCCCGGCGCCGGCCTCGTCCCTGGAGAGGGTGATCTTCGGCTCGTCCTTGTCGGCGACCCGGGACCCGGCAGAGCCCGGGACCCGAGCCGGAGCCGGAGCCTCGGCCTGGGTCCGGTCCTGGGCGGCCTGGGCCCGGGCCTCGCCCTGGGCCTGGGCGGCCTGGGTCTGGGTCCGGGCGGCCTGGGCCTGGGCCTGCGCCTGGGCCGTCGAGGCAGGCGTCAGGGCGGGGAGGGCGAGGCACGCCAGGACCGTCGCCAGGAGTGCGGCTCTGCCGGCGCGGGTCGGCGTGCCGTTGCGGATGCTGGTCGTTCTCACGTCACCGCTCCCGTCAACTCGTGGTGCTCGCCGCCGCCTTCGTCCCTGGCGCCGCCCCCGCGCACACCGGCGGGCACGTCACCGGAAGGGCCGGAGGCGTCCGTCGGACCCCCGTCGGCCCCCGCGCGCGGAGCGCCGTCACCCTCCGCCTTGCCGGCCCCAGAGAGCTCCGCCCGTCCGGCGCCGTTCCCGCGCCGCCTGCCCCGCAGGTACCAGCCCGCGCCCCCCGCCGCGGCAACGAGCAGCACTCCGCCACCCCAGCCCCAGGGGATCGCGGTGTAGGAGGCCGTGGTCTCGTCCCGGGCACCGCCGCCCGCCGTGACGGTGAGCCGCACGTGGGCCAGGTCGGCACGGGGCGGGTCCGCCCACCGTTCGTGCCGGGTGACGCGCTGTCCCGGCAGCAGTTCGAGAGGCAACTGATGTGCCGCGCGGCGCGTCAGCTCCCCGAACAGTCCGTCGGCGCGGAAGGCGAGGCGGGGGCGCAACGCGGTGTTCCCGCGGTTGACCAGGGTGTAGCTGATCGCCGCCGAGCCGTCGTCCCGCTCCCGGACGGACACGTCCTCCACACTCAGCGCGGCCAGGGACGGGCCGCTCACTCGCAGGTGCAGGCGGACGCCGGAGCTGCGCTCGCCGTCGCTGACGACGACGGCCGCGGGGTGGTCGCCGGGCACGGCGCTGTCGGGCACGGTCACCTGCAACGGGACGTCCGCGCGGGTGCGCGGCGGCACCTCGACGGTGTCCTGCGCGAGGTCGAGCCACTTCCCCGCCCCCTCGCTGCGCCCCTCGTCACGTACGGCGAAGCCGCCGTCGCGGGTGTTGTACGCGTCGGCTGCGCGGAGCCGGAACGTACGGGGCTCGCCGCTCTCGTTGGTCAGCGCGAGGGTGTCCTTCAGTACGGTGCCGGGCGGCCCCTCCAGGTAGAAGAACGGTCTGGCCGCGTCGGCGGTCGCCCCCTCGGGCGGCACTGGCGAGGCCGACCAGGACGCGTCGTCGGCCGCCGGCGCGGCCACGGCGGCTCCGCCGCCGAGCAGACAACTCGCGGCCAGCACGAGCCCGGAGCCCGCCCGCGCACCCCATCGAAGAGGCCTCCGGCGTGAGCGCGCCGTCCGCGCCGCGGCGTCACCGCGCCCACAGGATGCAGCACCCTTGGACACCACGGCACCCCCACGCTCCCCTCTGCCCATGCCCTCGATCCAACCGGCCCACCCCGCGCGTCGGCCCGCGCTCCGACCCGCGCGTCGGCCCGCGCTCCGGTCCGCGCTCCGGTCCGCACGTCGGCCCGCGCGCCGTCCCGGCCCAGCGCCCTGACCGGGCCGGGCACCTCCGTCGCCCGGCAACGCACCTCCGTCGTCCGGCAACGCCCCTCCGTCGCCCGGCAAGGCACCCTCATCCAGCCGGGCGTATCCGTCATCCGGCCGGGCACCTGCCTTCGGCCCGATGCTGCCGGACAACCGCGCCCCAAGACGTCCGCGCAGACCGGCGTCCTCCGCGTGCAGTGCCGTCTGCCGCGCCAGGGGCGGCTCCGTCCCGCCGCACCCGGGCAGTTCGGAGGCAGGCTCCGGCGACGGCTCGGCTTCCGGCCCCTCGGCGGGCCCGTGCCGTGGACGGGCCCGGCCGACGGCGACGTCGGGGTCGTCGGCGGCGGCTTGCCCACCGGGGGCCGGAGCGGGCGGCACCGGACCGACCGGCGCATCCCGTGCGGGGTCGACGCGGCCCCGCACGGTCAGTGCCGAACCGCGGCCTTGCGCCGCGTGATCCACAGCGTGCCGCCGATCCCGGCGAGCAGGACGGTGCCGCCGAGGGTGCCCAGGGCGACGGCGGAGTCGGCAGGTCCGGTCTTGGGCAGTTCCCCGCCGCCGGAGGCGGACTGGCTGCCTCCGCTCGCCGCGCCGCCGGTCGCCGCGTCGCCACCGCCGGAGGCCGCGCCGCCGGACGCGTCACCGCCGCCCGAACCGCCGTCGGAACCGCCGTCGGAGCCGCCGCCGGAAGCGGTCACGTCCAGGGTGAGCGAGGGCTTGGGGTTGTTCTTGGGCTGGCAGGTGGTGGTGGTGCCCAGCGCCTTGATGGTGAGCGTCCCGGCCGTGAAGGTCACCTTGCCGCTCTTCTTGGGCGTATAGGTGCCGGAGAGGTCGGGGATCTTGATCGGCGAGTTGGCGGGGATGGCCTTGTCGTTGGGCGGACCCTTCACCGCGACGTCTCCGGTCTCGGCACCGCCGAGCTTGATCTTGGCGCTGGGGTTCATCGCCCCCTTGCCGAGCTCGACGGGGCTGGAGGAGACGCCCTTCTCGAAGGACATGGTGAGCTTGTAACCGCTGCCGCCCTTGGTCGACTTGATGTCGATGGGTGAGACGGCGCCCTTGTTCCCGATGGGCGTCTTGCACTGGTAGTCGACGTCCACGGTGGTGGCGCTCGCGGCCGGGGCGCTCAGCAGGACGGCTGATCCGGCTACGAGGGTGGCCACGGCCGTGGCGGCGGCCGTGCGGGCGGGGCGTTGCTTGCTGTGGGACACGGGGGTTCCCCCTTCATCCGGACTCGCAAGTTACTGACGACACATCAGATTTGGCGCCGACAGTAACCCCGCCCCCTTGACGATGGAAGAGCGTCGGCAAGGGCGGGGCGAAAAGCGGGCCGGACACGCGGCGCCCCGCACCAGAGCCGGGGAAAACGCGAGGGCCCGGCGGCCACCGCGGCCACCGGGCCCTTCTCGCGCGAGAGCCCGCACGCCCGCGCCCGAGGGGGCGGGGCGGGGGATCCAGCGGGTCAGCTGGGAGCTGCCAGCTCCGCCCACACGGTCTTGCCGGGACCCTCCGCGTTGCGCACCACGCCCCAGTCGAGGCACAGCCGCTGGACGATGAACATGCCGTGGCCGCCGGGGCGCCCGGCACGGTGCGGGGTCCGCGGCGAGGGCGAACCGCTGCCGAGGTCGACGATCTCCAGCCTGAGCACCTTCGCGGTAGCGCCGACCCGCAGTTCCTCGGGTCCGCTGGCGTGCAGGCACGCGTTGGTGACCAGTTCGGAGACGACCAGCAGGACATCCTCGGCCGCGGCGCGCTGGTCGGCGGTGGCGGCCGGGAGCCACCCCCAGTCCTGGAGTGCCTGGCGGGTGAAGTCCCGCGCCCTGGGTACGGCGCCGCTGGCGCCGACGAGCCGCAGTCTGCGCACCTGCCGCATCGGCCGCCCTGCCTGGCGTGTGGCCCCTGCGGCGGCCGAGCCCGCACTCTCCGCAGCGGTCTCCATGGCGCCACTCCCCCCTTCGGGTTCGGGTGCGGACGTGGAAGCAGCCGCGGAATTCGAGATTCCGGATGTCGGCCCACGCCCAGTATCCGTTCCGGCCCGCACCTGCGCGTCAGCGCCCCCCGCCTGACCGGGCCCCGGCCGAGCGGAGTCCGACCAGGAGGAGCCCGGCAGCGCGGCGCCCCTCCCCCCGGAGTCCGGCCCCGCCGGATCCGGCTCCGCGCTCCCGGCCGCGCGGCATCCGCGGGCCGCGGTCGCCGGTGGGCCCTCGGGCTCCGGACCGCGGTCGCCCGCCGGTTGCGGCCGGGTGGTGCTCATCAGTGGTTCACCTCACCGATCACCGGTTACCGATTCGCCGTACCGCACACCACACACCGCACACGGCGGGCTGACGCGCTGTACACGAATGTCTGACAGATTCGAGGGACTCCTGCCCGGCCGCACCGCGAGAACACTTACGGATTCAGCCGGACCTGTGTGATGCGTGTAACGCGCTGGTCACGCATCGGGCTGCTGTGACGCGCCCGAGGGCCGTCGCAGGGCCGAGGCGAGGTCGTCGTGCACGGTGAAGACCGCGTTGGCCCCCGTGATCTCGAATACCCGCGCCACCACGGGAAGCATCCCCGCCAGGTGTACGGCGCCGCCCTCGGCCTCCGCCTTCAGCCGGGCTCCGAGCAGCACGTTCAGTCCGGTCGAGTCGCAGAACTCCAGCCGGGAGCAGTCCACGACCAGGCGGCTGTACCCCTCGTCGACGCTGCGCTCCAACGGCTCGCGCAGGAGCTCCGCGGTGTGGTGATCGAGCTCACCCTCCGGGGTCACCACGGCACTGCCTCCTTCGTGCCGTAGGTCGACCGTCAGCCGGCCCTGGCTCGTGCTGCCAGGCATCCCGCGGTCCATGCACACCCCTTCTGATCGCGTGAGGGCCTTCACTGCTTCCCCCGTCAAGCGGTTCGAACCCTACGCCTTCGACCGCTCTACCGGTACCCGAACATTAGACAGAACACACCAAAACCAGACACAACGAACTTGCTCTGGCTGTGGAGAAACAGGTAGGTCTAGTAGGGATACCGAACCAACGTCGGCCCTGGAGGCGCCGCACCCCGTAGTGCACGTCACGGCTTCGGCAGCCATATGCCGAGAAAACCATGGAGGACAGCCATGTCACCCCGGCTCGACAACGGGATATCCGACCCCGCTGATATGCAGGTCGCGACCGCTCCCGCCGTTCCGGAGCAGCACAGCCCGGACCGGCTGCCGGATACCCACCCCCTGCCCACCGACGCCCTCACAGGCGACCAGGCGAGCCCGGACGCGATCGCCGAGGCGGTCGAAGCCGACCTCTTCGAGCAGTTCCAGCTCCCTGAGATCCCACCCTATGACGAGGTCGGTCCGCTGGACGCGCGGGCCCTGTCCAAGACGCTCTTCCGGCGTCTGGAGACCCTCGAAGAGGGCACCCACGAGTACGCGTACGTACGCAACACGCTGGTCGAACTCAACCTCGCGCTGGTGAAGTTCGCCGCCTCCCGGTTCCGCTCGCGCAGCGAGCCCATGGAGGACATCGTCCAGGTCGGCACCATCGGCCTCATCAAGGCGATCGACCGCTTCGAGCTCGACCGCGGCGTGGAGTTCCCCACCTTCGCCATGCCGACCATCGTCGGCGAGATCAAGCGCTTCTTCCGCGACACGTCCTGGTCGGTGCGCGTACCCCGCCGCCTCCAGGAGCTCCGCCTCGACCTGGCCAAGGCGGGCGACGAACTCGCCCAGAAGCTGGACCGGGCACCGACCGTGGAGGAGCTGGCCCAGCGGCTCAACATCTCCACCGAGGACGTCGTCGAGGGCATGGCGGCGAGCAACGCCTACACCGCCAGCTCGCTGGACGCCCAGCCCGAGGAGGACGACACCGAGGGCGCTCTGGCCGACCGCATCGGCTACGAGGACCACGGCCTCGAAGGCATCGAGTACGTCGAGTCGCTCAAGCCTCTGATCGCCGAACTCCCGGCCCGCGACCGCACGATCCTCTCGCTGCGGTTCGTGGCGAACATGACCCAGTCGGAGATCGGTGAGGAGCTCGGCATCTCGCAGATGCACGTCTCCCGTCTCCTCTCCCGCACCCTGGGCAAGCTCCGCAAGGGGCTGATGATCGAGGAGTGACGCGGGGCGCCCCACGCGGCGACGCGTGTGCGGCCCACTCCGTGTGCCGAGGGCCCGGCCGGACGGTGACCACACCAGTCCGGCCGGGCCCTCGGCCTTCCCGCACGGTGCGCGCCGTCGCACGGTGCGCGCCGTCGCACCGTGCCAGCGCACCACCACCCGCTGCGCCACCGCCCGCTGCGCCGCCAGCCGCTGCGCCACCGCCCGGTGTGCCCCGCGGCTCAGTCCGCCCGCAACGCGCTGTCCAGAATGCGTTCGAGTGTCGTCAGGTCCGCCTGCGAGAGGCCGCGCAGAGCCGGAGGCGGCGTGTCGGAGACACGAGCCATCGCAGCCGCAGCCCGCGCCCCCTGCTCGGTGACCTCGACCAGCTTGGACCGCCGGTCCGCCGGATTCGGCTCCCGCGTGACGTGGCCGCGCTGCACCAGGTACTCGACGGTGAGGGTGGTGTGCGGCGCGTCCGCGAACAGGCCCGCCGCCAGCGCGCTCAGTGTGAGGGGGCCCTCGGCGGCGATGTGGCGGAGCGCCTTGGCCCGGAAGTAGCTCATGCCCAACTCCTCGGTCACCCGCGTACGGACGTCGGCCACTTCGAGGACGAGGGCGCGCAGGTCGCGCCAGACGCGCACGGCCGACGGGTCGGCAACCGGGTCCGCCGGCGGATCGGCCGACGGGGTGGCCGCCGGGTCGGCCGACAGTCCCTCGCGATCCCGCGGGCCTCCGGGGTGCGCTGCGCTCATCCCGCCGTCCCCTTCCCGCCCGTACGGGCCGAGTGGGCCACCGGGCGCGCGGCAGGCCCGGTGGAAGCGTCCGTGGACTCCTCCAGCAGGTGGGCCGCGCGGCGCGCCGTGCCCCGGGCCCAGCGGCCCGTGGTCGCCGCACCGAGGGCGAGGACCGCCGCACCGCAGCCCGCGATGATCCACCAGGCGGTGCGCTGCGCGTCCTGGAACCCGGCCGCGCCCCTCAGCCCACCGCCCGCACCACCCGCGCTCGCACCGGCCATCACCGCACCGATCACGGCCACCCCCAGGGAGGAGCCGACCTGACGGCTCGTCGAGGCGACCGCCGCCGCGACCCCTGCCTGCGCCCGCGGCATACCGGAGACGGCGGCGTTGGTGATGGGCGCGTTGACCAGGCCGAAGCCGATGCCGAAGAGGACGTACCCGATGAAGAGCACCCCGAGCGGCAGATCGGCGGAGGCGGTACGGGCGAAGAGCACCCCGCAGGCCGCCAGGCCCACGCCCGCCGCGAGCAGCGGCAGTCTCGGCCCGCGGTTGCCCACCAGGCGGCCGGAGAGCGGTGCGAAGAGGAGCGTCATGACGGCCATGGGCAGCATGCACAGACCGGCGTGCAGCGCGCTCATGCCCCGTACTTCCTGCAGGTACAGGGAGGTCAGGAACAAGAAGCCGCCCAGCGCGGCGAACGCGCACACCGCGGTGGCCGTCGCTCCGGCGAACGGGACGCTGCGGAAGAAGCGCGGGTCGATCAGCGGTTCGCTGCGGCGCGCCTCGTGGAGCGGCAGCGCCACCAGGGCGAGGAGGGCGACGGCGGCGCAGCCCAGCACCAGCGGCGAGGACAGCCCCCGGTGCGGGCTCTCGATGATGCCGAAGGTCAGGCCCACCAACAGCACGACCATCAGGGCCTGCCCGCCGGGGTCAGCTCTGCGGGCCTGCGGCGCGCGGGACTCGGGAACGTACCGCGTCGTCAGCAGCATGGCGGCCAGCCCCACCGGCACGTTGACCCAGAAGATCGCCTGCCATCCGCTCACCTGGACGAGCAGCCCGCCCAGCAAGGGGCCCGCCGCCATGCTGATGCCGACGACGCCGCCCCACACGCCTATCGCGCGGGCACGCTCGCGCGGCTCGGTAAAGGTGTTGGTGATGATCGACATCGCGACGGGGTTGAGCATCGAACCGCCCACCGCCTGCACCGCTCTGGCTGCCACCAGCCAGCCGAGCCCCGGCGCGAGGCTGCACAGCAGCGAACCCAGCACGAACAGTGCGAGTCCCCAGCGGAAGACCCGTCGGCGGCCGAGCCTGTCCGCCGTCGAGCCGGCCAGCATCAACAGGCCCGCGAGCACGAGGGTGTAGGCGTCCACCACCCACTGCAGTCCGGAGACGGACGCGCCCAGGTCCGCCCGGATGTCCGGGAGCGCCACGTTGAGCGCCGTCGTGTCGACACTGACGATCAGCAGCGACATGCAGCAGATCGCCAGGACGAGAAACCGGCGGCGCGGGGAGAGCTTGGCGTCCGCCCGCGGGCCGGCGTTCGCCCGCGCGCCCGCGCCCATGTCCGTCTCCGCGGCCGTCTCGGTGTCCGTCGTGGTGTCCGTCTCGGTGTCCACATCCCTGTCCGCGCCCGCGTCCGCGCCCGTCAAGTGGCCCCCCTGGTTGGTTGTACGGCTACAACAGTTATGACTCTACAACCAGTCACCGACAACGCCGCCTGCCCCGCCTCTCGGGCCGGGGCAGGGGGCGCGGCCTACTCCCCCGGGACGACACGGGGGCCGCCTCAACCCCTGGTTCGACACGCAAGGTGAAACCTGGACGGGATGTGCCGCGGCCTGCGGTTTCCTACCGTCGAGGGGACACCGAGGACGGCTCGGACCGACCGGGGGACGACACGTGCACACCTGTCAGAAGGACCACGCGGACACCAGCGGCACCGGGGAAGCGGCGGCCTACCGCCGTGCGCTCTTCGCCCGCATCCAGAGCTTCATCTGGCAGCACCTGGGCGACCCGGGCCTGTGCCCCGACGCGATCGCCGCGGCCCACCACATCTCCACCCGCAGCCTGCACCGGCTCTTCCAGAGCCAGGGCTGCACCGTCAGCGCCTGGGTACGCCGCCAGCGTCTGGGGCGCGCACGCCGCGACCTGGCCGACCCGCGGCTGGCCGGCCACACCATCCAGGCGATAGCCGCCACCTGGGGCTTTCCCCGCCCTGCGGACTTCACCCGGACGTTCCGCGCGGCCTACGGTGTCGCTCCGCAGGACTTCCGCGCCGGGGCGCTACGGGTCTCCTGAGCGGGGCCAGGAGACCCGGGGGCCCGGGGCCGGTTCACCAGGTGTCGCCCCAGTCGGTCTTGCGGGCGGCACGGTAGGTGTCGGCGCCGTCGCGTCTGGTGACGGTGCGACGGGTGAGGCCGCCCTCGGGCGCGCACAGGTCCAGGAGCACCTGGCCCTTGCGGAGCAGCGGTTTGCGGACCACGCGCGCCGGGCCACCGGCGCCCGCGTCCTCGCCGAGGTCACCGAAGTCACCGAGGTCGCCCCGCACGGCTGCCACATAGCTGTACTTCTCGTCCTCGTAGGCGAGTTCGCCGCCCTTCACGCGCCGGTGGAGGGAGGAGCGGGCGACCCGTACGGCGAAGTGGCACCAGTCCTGTCCGACCACGAGGGGGCAGGTGCCGTCGTGCGGGCAGGGCGCCAGGACGCGCAGGCCCGCCGCCAGCAGCGCGTCGCGGGCCTCGCGGATGCGCAGGTAGCCGTCCGGGGTGCCGGGCTCCACGAGGACGACCGCGCCCCGGGCGGCCCGGGCCGCCGCGTCCACGACCGCGTGCCGGTCGTCGGCGTCCAGCTCGCCCAGCACGTACGAGGCGGTCACCAGGTCGGCGGGCTCCATGGCCGGCACGGAGCCGCGCAGGGACCCCGCACGCCAGGCGGTCGCCTGTACGGCGTCGGCGCCCGATGCCAGTTCGCGGCCGAGGTCGAGGGCGGGCTCCGCCCAGTCGAGGACCGTCGTCGGCCGCGGGGCCGTCCGTGAGGTCTCCCACACGCGTGCCGCGGCCCATACGGCGGCGCCGGTCCCCCCGCCGATGTCCAGGTGGGAGGCGGGGGCCCAGCCCGGGGCCCGTTCGGCGAGGGCGTCCAGCGCGGCGGAGGCGGCGGCGAAGGTGGCGGGCATGCGGTAGGCGGCGTACGCCACCGCGTCCGCCCGCCGGCGCAGTACGGGCGCGCCGGTGGGCGTCTCGCCCCGGTAGTGGCTGATCAGCCGCTCCACGGCGGCCGACGCCTGCCGCGCGGGCAGCCCGTCCACGAGGGCGGCGAGCGCGCCGCGCAGTTCTTGCTCGATCACTACGACAGTGTAGGAAGTCGCGGCGTGTCGCCCGGCGCCTCACCCCAGCCACCCCGCGTCCCGTCCCGCCCCAGGAGCCCGGCGCGGCCCAGAGGCCTGCGGGGCCCAGACCCGGCGCGGCCCAGGAGCCCGGCGCGGCCGAGGCGGCCCGCAGGCTCCCCCGCGCCAGTACCCGTCGGCAGTACGCCCTCGGCGCACGCCCCCGCCGCATACCCTCAGCTTGTTCTCCAACGTCCGCTCGCCTTGGTGACCGACGAAGGGGATATTCGTTCGCTGTGTCTTGCGACCACCGGATACTGCCACCAACCGTGAGTGGATTGCCCAGGCCGGCCTGGTGATCGAGCGGGAGGAGTTCATCCCAGAGGGCAATGGCGGACATGCCCTGTTCTGGGCATACCGCCCCTGACAGTCCAAGGTGACTGAGCTGGGCTCGGTGAGTCTGCCGCCGCCCGAACTTGTTCCTCACGCGAGCATTCACCAGACGCTGAAGCGGCCTTCGCCTGATCATGTGCTCCGACCGAGGTGCACGTGACTGTCCTTTGACAGCGAAGTGGGTCGCTCTGCTCGCGTTGGCCTGCGGCGACTGGATTGGTTGGCAAACGATCAGGTGAGGCGGGTCGGCCACCGGTGTGGGATGGGTGGCCCTTGTCGCCGTGCTGGGTGTCCCTCCGTCACATAGGGAGCGAGAACAGTCGTACTGGCCCTGAGGGCCAGCGGGCGTCGCTGTGGAGGGGCGTCACCATGGTCCGCAGTGGCATGGTCACCAGACGGCCTTCAGGTTGTTCGACGAGTACGTCCATGTCGAGAGGGTGCCATCCCAGGCGCTGGTAGAGCGGCACGAGGGGAGGCCGGCAGAACAGGAGTGCGTGCTGAGGACCCATCGTGCGGGCGTGCTCGAGGGCAGCTGTGACGACGAGCCGAGCCAGGCCCTGACCTTGCATGCCGGGTGCGACGGCCACCCCGCCGACGCCCACCACCTCTGTCTTGGTGTCGCCGATCGCGACAGGCAGTCGCAGCAGGCCAGCGTGTGCCACGAGGCGGTCTTCGTGTCTGATGCCGAAGTGTTCTTCTTTCGGCAGCCAGGTCAGACCGGTCGAGCCGACACCGAAGGGATCATCGCTGTTGCCGAGGATCTCTTCCTGATCCGCCTTGGTGTACTGGGAGAGCCGCATCACAGTCGGTGCCGCAGAGGATCGGTTGTCAGGCATTTCCACATGATGATCTCTCCGCCGAGTACTGGCCAAGCGATTCCTCGGCCGACACTGGGCGCTGTCGGCTCCCGATCGGCAAGCGGTGTCAGGACTCACTGATGCAGCCAGCGGGCCGTGGGCGGGTTCGGAAGTAGACGTGGATGGAGGAGTAGGACACGGAGATGTCGTGGTCGTCCATGAGCCGGGTCCAGATCTCTCTGCGGTCGAGCTCGATCCGCTCATCAGCGCGGACATCCACGACCACCGCCGAACCGTCCATCCGGAGCCCCGAACAAACGCCGGGCACCCCGCTACGACGTGGGCAAAACCGTCGGCCGCGAGAAGACTCTCATCGCCCTGCACCGGGCGAAAGGTCGGGGGACAAGCTCAGCGCACCGCCCGGGCCAGCCTGGTGGCCGCCGCCGCGCGGGGACGGCTGTCGGCGGGCCTGCGTACCGGGTGCACCGTGTTGGCGAGCAGCACCAGGAAGGTGTCGGTGGCGGGGTCGAGTACGAGGCTGGTGCCGGTGAAACCGGTGTGCCCGGCGGCCCGGGAGCCCGAACCGGGGCCGGCGTCGGGGCCAGGTCCGGCGTCGGGGCCGGGGCCCCCCCCCCCCCCCCCCCCCCCCCCCCCCCCCCCCCCGCACCAGCCTCGTACTCGAC
>NZ_JASKYT010000022.1:0-37871 GCF_041028275.1 Streptomyces sp. PU-14G | reverse complement strand
CGCCCGCGCAGCGGGTCGTCGGGCGGGACGACGAGTACCACCTTCTCCTCGCCGATCTCCCAGGAGCTACGTCCCCGGTGCGGTACATCCGCTCGCCCGGCGTGGCCGGCGAACTGTACGTGGCCGGCGAGTCGCTCGCGCGTGGCTACCTGGGCCGGCCGACTCTCACCGCGCAGCGGTTCCTGGCCTGCCCGTTCGGCCTGCCGGGCGAGCGGATGTACCGCACCGGGGACGTAGTGGCCTGGACGGCGGATGGCGAACTCGTCTTCCGGGGCCGCGCCGACGACCAGGTCAAGATCCGCGGATACCGCATCGAGCCCGGCGAGATCGAAGCGGCACTGACCTCCCACCCCGACGTGACACAGGCGGCGGTGATCGCGCGCCCAGGGCAGGCGGACCGAACCCTGGTGGGCTACGTGGTGCCGGTCAGTGCCGAAGGCGCCGGCCCCTCCGAGAACGAGCTGCGCGACTTCCTGGCCCACCGCCTGCCGGACTTCTTCGTGCCTGCGCGGCTTGTGACGCTGGACCGGCTGCCGTTGACCGCGAACGGAAAACTGGATCGGGCCGCGCTGCCCGCGCCGGAGTACACCGGTGGCACAGGCCGTTCACCGCGGACGGCGGAGGAGAACATCCTCGCGGGCCTGTTCGCGGAGGCGCTGGAGGTGGAGCACATGGGAGTCGAGGACGACTTCTTCGCCAGCGGCGGGCATTCACTGCTGGCGACCAAGCTGATCAGCCGGATCCGTGCGGTGCTGGGCGTCGACGTGCCCCTCGGCACGATATTCGAGCACCGCACAGCCGCGGCCATGGCGGCGGAGCTGACCAGGGTGACCGAGACGTCCTTCTCCTCGGATCCGTTCGCGAGTGTGCTGCCGCTCAGGACCAGTGGGCGCGGCGCGCCGCTGTGGTGGGTCCACCCCGGCTCCGGCATGTGTTGGCTCTACCTGGGCTTCGTGGACAAGTTGCGCGTGGACCGGCCGATGTACGGGATCCAGGCGCGCGGCTTCGACGGCGTGACGCCGCGGCCCGAGTCGTTCGACGCGATGGTCACCGACTACGTCGAGCAGGTGCTCACCATCCAGCCGGAGGGCCCCTTCCACCTGTTGGGCCTGTCCATCGGCGGCACGCTCGCCCACGCGATGGCTGCGGAACTGCAGCGCCGGGGACACGAGGTGGAGCTGCTCGCGCTGCTCGACAGCGTGCCGACCACGTACTTTGTGCCCGGGGAGCGCCCCGACTCGGAGCAGACCCGGGACTTCTTCAGAACACACCTCGCGCATTTCACGGACGCCGCAGCATACGAGTCCTTCCTCGATAACGCGGTCTCGCTGATGCTGCATCACACAGCGCTCATGGAGCGGTACACCTCACCCGTCTACCGCGGCGACGTACTGTTCTTCAATGCGGCACTGGACAAGGAGGAGTCCTACGCCGAGAAATGGCGACCGCACGTCACCGGGTCATTGCTCAGCTACGACATCAGCAGCTCGCATCAGGACATGTACCTTCCGGGGCCGGCAGCGGCCATATGCGAGTACATCAATCGCCGTCTGCAGGGTGAGGCCCCATGATGTCAGCGCTGTTGTGTCCCCGGAACCGGGCCATCTGTCCACCCTTTGCCGCATGAACGAGAGGAACGCCATGGCTGCGCTCGCCGACCGATGGGACATCCACCCGGATCACTTCTGGCTGCGAGGGCACAGTCCGGAGAAGATCATTCAGTTCGAGGAAAAGCTGGGTATGTGGGCCGTCTTCGGCTACCCGGAGGTGGTCGGGATTCTCGGTGATCCGGCGACTTTCTCCTCCGACTTGGCACGGCGCTTCCTTCCGGACGCCGACGAGGCACTCTTCGACGGCAACCTGGCCCAGACCGACCCCCCGGAGCACCGCAAGCTGCGCAAGCTGGCCGCCCACGCGTTCACCCCGAAGGTCGTGGCCTCCCTTGAGCCGCGAATCAAGGAGATCACCCACGAACTGCTCGACGCGGTGGACAACCCTGACCGGATCGAGATGGTCGCCGATCTCGCCAACCCGCTGGCGGTGATCGTGATCGCCGAGTTGCTCGGCGTGCCGAGCGGTGACCGCGTCCTGTTCAAGAAGTGGGCCAAGGAGATGTTCGAGAGCGCGAACGAGTTCTCACTGGCCGACAACGAGGAACTGGAGCGCGACCTCAAGGACCGCACGGAGCAGGCGGGACACATGAACGACTACCTCCGCGAGCACGTCGTCGATCGGCGCCGCACGCCGCGAGACGACCTGTTGAGCAAGCTGGTGCATGCTCAGATCGACGGCGAGCGGCTCACCGACACCCAAGTGATCAACTTCGCCGGCCTCCTGCTGTTCGCCGGGCATGTCACCACTGCCATGCTGCTCGGGAACACCGTTCTGTGTCTGGACGCCCACCCGGGCCAGACGAGGCAACTGCGTGACGACCGCTCCGGGATGACGGGCGTGATCGAGGAGTCGCTGCGGTTCCTGAGCCCGTTCGCTACCAGCTACCGTGTCACCAACACCGAGGTGGAGATCGCAGGTCAGAAGGTGGGCGCGAACCAGATGATCAAGGTGTGGCTGTCCGCCGCGAACCGGGACGAGCGCCAGTTCACCGACCCGCACACATTCGACGTGAGGCGCGACCCGAACCCGCACATCGGGTTCGGGCGAGGCATCCACTTCTGTCTCGGCGCGCCATTGGCCCGGACGGAGGGGCGGATCGCGCTGGACATCATGCTGGATCGCTTCGCGGGGCTGGCAGTGGACCCTGACCAGCCGCCGTCGTTCATGCCGACGCCCGACTTCGTCGGTGTGCGCAGCCTCGGGCTGCTCACCTGAGCCCAGTCGGCCACCGATCGCCCGAGCCGCCCCCGTGCCGCTCCAAGGGGGAGCGCGGGTGCAACGGACCGACCAACATGAACATCCGCCCCCGACGAGCCGGCACGCGTCACCGGGGCAGTGGAACCTTGGGGCCGCCCGACGCGACAGTCGGGCCGTCGGCCTGCCCTGACACCAGCTTTCCGCCTGCTCTCAACGAGTCTCCGCCAGCGCTTCCGGCCAAGGACTCTCCGGTTGGACCGGAGGGGCGATCACGCCTGTTTTGGGCCTCTGTTCAGTCAGGACAGCGAGCGTTGTCGACGCTGCTTCCTGTCCGGTACGGTCACACCCGATCGTCGGCCGAAGCATGGATTTCCCGCCGCTTTCATCCCTGAGCAGTCGAACGCGAGTCATGTCGTGGCGAATCCGGCAACCGGAGGAGAGGGGGCGCCGTGACGGTCGAGTCAATGCAGGAGAACGGCCTTTTCAGCGACCGTTACATGCAGGATCCTTACCGCGTTTTCGCCGAGATTCGGGAGGCAGGACCGATACATCGCGCCTGCATTCCCAGCGGAATTCCGGTGTGGGTCGTCACGGGCTCCGCTGAGATATCCGCCGCGCTCGCGGACACGCGACTGAGCAAGGACTCGGCCCGGCTGCGGGCGATCATCGACCGGGCGTCGGCGGCGAGGCTCGACGCGTCGAGCGTGGGCGAGTCGGTCGCCACCGACATGCTCAACAGCGACCCGCCCGAGCACACCCGACTGCGGAAGCTGGTGGTCAAGGGGTTCAGCGCCCGCCGCATCGAGCGGCTGCGGCCGCTCGTCCAGCAGATCACCGACGAACTGCTGGATGCCCTCGCGTCGCGGGGCACGGACGGGACGGTCGACTTCGTCGAGGTGTTCGCCTCAGCGCTGCCGCTCACCGTCATCTGCGAGCTGCTCGGCATTCCCCCCGCCGACCAGCGTTCGTTCCGCGCCTGGTCCACCGTCATCGTGGGCTCCTCCTCGCCGGACGAACTGCGCCGGGCCACCACGGCCCTGGGCGGCTATCTCGTGCAGATGATGGCCGCCAAGCGGTCCGCGCCGGCCGACGACCTGCTCTCCGACCTGGTCGAGGCCAGCGACGGCGGCGACCGGCTCAGCCCGCTGGAGCTGGTCTCGATGGCCAGCCTGCTGCTGATCGCCGGGCATGAGACGACGGTGAACCTGCTCGGGAGCGCGCTCCTGGCGCTCCTCCAGCACCCGGACCAGTTCGCGAAGCTGCGGGCCCGGCCTGAGCTGCTCGACCCGGCGGTGGAGGAGGTGCTGCGATACAACTCCCCGGCTCCCGTCACCACCTGGCGGTACGCGGCGGAGCCGATGACGATCGGGGGCACCCCGATAGCGACGAACGACATCGTGCTGCTCGCCCTGGGCGCAGCGAACCACGACGGGCGCTTCACGGACCCGGACGCCTTCGATATCGAGCGGCAGACCACTGGCCACATCAGCTTCGGGCACGGCGCGCACTTCTGCCTGGGTGCCGCCCTGGCCCGGATGGAGGCACGGGTGGCGCTCGGCCGGCTGGTCGAACGCTTCCCCGACATCGCGCTCGCGGTCCCCGCCGAGGAACTGCGCTGGCGACCGAGCGTCGTCATGCACGGCTTGACGGGCCTCCCCGTGCGGCTGGGGCGGCAACGGCCCACGACACGCGCCACACCGGGCTCCGGCACGGCCGGATGACGACCGGATGACAAAGAGCCCGCCCGAACCGGGCGGCCGAGACGGAGGCGAGGCACGGATGAACGAGGGGCGCCGGGACGAGGTCAAGGAACTCGTCTGCGAACTGCTCGAGCTGGACCCGTCCGAGGTCACCGACACGAGCAGTTTCGTCGACCATGGGGCCGACTCGCTGATGCTGATCGAGATCCTCGCCGGGCTGGAAAAGCGGTTCGACGTGGTGGTCGCCCAGTCCGAGGTGCCGCGCATGGTCGATCTGCGTGGCGTGTACGAGGTACTCGAGGCGACGCCGGGCTGGTAGCCGCCCGCCCGATCGAAGGGAGCGCAGATGTCCATGGAAGCGGTGGTCGACCGATCTCCCGCCGAACAGCGACGGGTGGTCGTCACCGGCCTCGGTGTGCTGTCCAGCATCGGCGTCGGAGCCACTGACTTCGCCGACGCGCTGCGGGAGGGGCGCAGCGGAGTCCGGCCGATCACGGTGTTCGACACCGATGGCTTCGACTACCACAACGGGTGCGAGGTCGTCGGATTCGATCCGGCGAAGTGGATATGCAACCTCGATATCGACTCCCTCGGCAAAGCGACCCAGTTCTCGGCCGCGGCTGCGAGGATGGCCGTCGAAGACTCCGGCCTGCCCGACGACCGGCTGCACGGCGAACCCGTCCTGATCTCCATCGGCACGACGGATGGAGAGGCCTACGACCTGGACCGGCTCGTGGAGACCGAGCAGCACGGCGGCCCCGACGCGTACGACCCCGCCGCGGTGCGCCGGGTCTCCCCGGTCCGGCTCGCCACCGCCGTGGCCCAGGAACTCGGGATCTGCCAGGCGGAGGCGTTCACCATGGCCACCGCGTGCTCGGCGGGCAACTACGCGATCGGTACCGCACTCGACGCGATCCGCGCCGGAGAGGTGGACCTCGCTCTGTGCGGCGGCGCCGACGCGATGTGCCGCAAGACGTTCGCCGGCTTCTACCGGTTGGGCACCATCGCGCCCGATCGCTGCCGCCCCTTCGACGTCGACCGCGAGGGGATCCTGACCGGCGAGGGCGCGGGAGTGCTGGTACTGGAGGAGCTGAGCTCGGCCCTGAGCCGCGGCGCCAGGATCTACGCCGAGGTCCTCGGGTGCGGACTGAGCTGCGACGCCTTCCACCCGGTCGCGCCGAACCAGTCGGGCGTCGCCCGGTGCATCGATCTGGCGCTGCGCGACGCCGGCGTCACGCCCGATCAGGTCGACCTGATCTCGGCCCACGGCACGGGCACGAAACCGAACGACGTCACCGAGGCCAGGGCCATCCGCGAGATATACGGCGAGCACCCGCCGCGGACCGTGTCGATGAAGTCGATGCTGGGTCACTCCATGGGCGCGGCCAGCGCGCTGGCCGCCATCGGGTGCGCGCTGGCGATCACACAGGGCTTCATCCCGCCCACCATCAACCACGAACGGACCGACCCGGAGTGCGCGGTCGACTGCGTGCCCAACACGTCGGTCGAGACGGACCTGCAGATCGTGCAGAACAACGGGATGGCCTTCGGCGGCACCAACGCCGTGGTGGTCCTCGGCAGTTACCAGTGAGGAATCGTCGCATGGGCATCGCCATCACGCAGTGGGACGCCGTTTCACCGTTCGGCACGGGCCGGGACGCCTTCACCGAGGGCCTCTGGTCCGGCGCCCGACCCGCCGCCGCGCTGGATCCCGAAGTCTGGCCGGTGCCGTATCCGCGTGCCGGCCTGGTGCCCGACTTCTCGCCGCGGGAGGCGCTCGGCGCCAAGGGAACGAGGGCCATGGACCGAGTCACCGCGCTGGCCGCGGTCGCCGTCGGGCGGCTGCTCCAGGAGGCCGGCACCGATCCGGCCCCGGACGCCCCGGAGCGCCTCGGGCTCGTACTGGGCACCACCACCGGCAGCGTGCAGAGCATGACCGACTTCACCCGCGACTCGCTGCGAGGATCGCGGCCGTTCTACGTCGAACCGGCGCGCATGCCGAACACCGTGATGAACTGCGCCGCCGGACAGTGCGCGATCCGGTACGGGATGCGGGGCCCCAACGTCACCATCGCCGGCGGCCGGGCCGCCGGGCTGCTGGCCATGAGCTATCAGCGGCGGCTGCTGTCCAGCGGCCGGGCGCGGCGGGTGGTCTGCGGCGCCGCCGAGGAGTATTCGGTGACCCGTTCATGGCTGGAGCACCACGCCCGGCCGGACGGCGCCGACCCGGTGCTGCACGGCGAGGGGTGCGCGGTGGTACTGGGCGACGGCGCGCCGAGCGGTCCCGCGCTCGCCGAACTGCTCACGGTCCGCAGCCAGGTCTGTCACGGCGACGATCCTGCCGAGGCCGTACGGCAGGTCGTGCTGCGTACCTTGGCCTCGGCGGGGGCCTCGGCGGATGAGGTGTGGGCCGTGTCACCCAGCCGGCCGCCGGGCTCCGCGGGTGACCGGGAAGAGGCGGCCCTGGCGCGGCTGTTCGACTCGGCCGCCCTCGACCGTCTCCCGAGACTGCCGTTCGGCGACACCGGTGCGGCTTCCGCCGCCTTCCAGCTCGTGTCGGTGCTCAGTGCGCTGGACCGGCGGCCCGCGGCGGCCGGACGACTGGCCGTCGTCAGCTCCGTCGACCGCGACGGCACCGTCGCCTGTGCGTTGCTGCGACTGGGCGAGCGGCATGCGGCCGCCCGGCCCCAACGAGGCTGAGAGAGACAGGATGACAGACGACTGCCGGAGGGTGGCGCTGGTCAGCGGTGGCTCCCGCGGAATCGGCCGCGCCACCGTGCTGCGGCTGGCCCGGGAAGGCTTCGACACGAGCTTCTGCTACCGCTCCGACGCGTCGGCGGCGCGCGAGGTCGTGGGCCTGGCCACCGAGTTGGGCGCACGCTGCCTGGCCGTACCGGCCGACGTGGCCGAAGGGGACTCGGTGCGGGCCTGGCTGGCCGAGACGGAGGAGAAACTCGGGCCGGTCGAGGTGGCGGTGACGTGTGCCGGGGTGATCCGCGACCAGCCGCTCGTGATGATGACCGACCAGCAGTGGCACAGCGTGTTGGCGACCAATCTGACCGGCGTGTTCGAGGTCTGCCGGGCCACCGTGTTCGCCATGATGAAGCGGCGGCGGGGCAGCGTCATCACGCTGTCCTCGGTCGCCGGGGTGCACGGCAACCCCTCGCAGACGAACTACTCCGCGTCCAAGGCCGGAATCATCGGTTTCTCCAAGGCGCTGGCCAAGGAAGCCGGCCGGTACGGGGTCCGGGTGAACACGGTGGCACCTGGACTCATCGACACGGACATGATCCACGAAATGCCGGAGGCCGCACGGGAGAAGCTGCTCTCCGCGGTTCCGCTGGGCCGGTTCGGCCGTGCCGACGAAGTCGCGGACCTCATCGCCTACCTCGCCTCCGACCGCGCCGCCTACGTAACGGCGTCCGTCTTCGAGATCCACGGCGGAATCACCCTCTGAAACGCAACGCACGGGAAACGGAGCGAGATGGAACCCGGTGCCACGCCCAGTGCCTCACTGCCCCTCACCGCGGCGCAGCGGGAGATCTGGCTCGCGCAGCAGTCGGCCCCGGCGAACCCGGTCTACAACATCGGCGGGTACATCGAGATTCCCGGTCCGGTACGACCCGCGGTGTTCGAGACCGCGCTGCGGCGCGTGGTCGACGAGACCGACGCGCTGCGCCTGCGGTTCGTCGAGGAGAACGGCGAGCCACGCCAGATCCTCGGCGGACACCCGGACTGGTCCCTGCGGTTCATCGACGTCAGCACCGCGACCGATCCGCGGGCCACCGCGCTGGAGCGGATGCGCGCCGAACTGCGCATTCCGCGCCCGCTCGACGGGGCTCCGCTGTTCACGTTCGCGCTGTTCCGGGAGGCGCCCGACCGCTTCCTCTGGTACTACGCGAACCACCACCTCCTGCTGGACGCGTACAGCGTGGGGCTGATCGTGCGCCGTGTGGCCGAGCTGTACCCGGCGATGGAGGCCGGAGAGCCGGTGCCGCCGCGCACCTTCGCGACCCTGGCCGAACTGGTCGCCGACGAGCAGGAGTACCGCGCCTCGGCGTCGTTTGGGCGGTGTCAGGACTTCTGGCTGCACCAGTTGCGCGACGCACCCGGGGCGGTACGGCTCGGGCCGCCCCCCACCGTGCTGCCCTCTGACTTCCTGCGGGAGACGCGCCGGCTCTCCCGCGAGGCACTGAGCGGCGTCGCGGCGCCGGACCGTCCGGTGGCGTCGGGCGCGTCGGCCAACCTCGTGGCCGCCGCCGCGGCCTACCTGCACCGTACGACCGGTGCGTCGGACGTCGTCGTCGGGCTCGCGGTGGGCGGGCGGGACAGCCGGCATCTGCGGCGGATTCCGGGAATGCTGGCCCAGGCGGTGCCGCTGCGCATGACGGTCACGCCCCGGATGTCCCTGGCCGAACTGCGCGCGCAGGCGACGGAGCGGCTGCTGGAGGCACTGCGGTACCAGCGCTACGGCGCCGGGGAGCTGGGGCGCGCTCTCCACCGCGGCACCGGTGAACGGGAGCTGTTCGGCCTGGTCGTCAACGTCATGTCCTTCCCGCGAGGCCTGCGAACCGGTGGCGGGGAGTGGCGCGTTCGCGGACTGTCCAACGGCCCGGTGGCCGACTTCAGTGTGACGGCCGAGGATCTCGGCCCCGACGAGGGCCACCTGCTGCACTTCGACGCCAACCCGGCCCTGTACCGGCGGCCGGAGTTGGCCGCGCACCGCGACCGGCTGCTTCGGACGCTGCGCCAGGTGGTCGACGCCGACGCCGGGCTCCAGGTCGTCCGGCTGGAGCTGACCACGCCGGCCGAACGTGAGCGTCTGGCCCGGCTGGCAGCCGGGCCCGTGCGCGACGACACCCCGCCCGGGACGGTGCCCGAACTGCTCTCACCGTGGGCGGCCTGTGCCGCCCCGGCCGTGCGCTGCGGTGCGACGACAGTCACCTACCGCGCACTGCACGCTCGGGCCAACCGACTTGCCCGGCTCCTGATCGGCCGCGGGGTCGGCCCGGAGCGTGTGGTGGCGGTGGCGGTGCCGCCATCGGTGGAACTGGTCGTGGCTGTGCTGGCGGTGCTCAAGGCCGGGGGCGCCTTCCTGCCCCTGGACATCGACCATCCGGCGCAGCGGCTGCGGCTCTTGGCGGAGGACGCCGCGCCGCACCTGGTGCTGACCGACCGTGAGCACCGCGCCTTCTTCGAGTCCGTGCGGGAACCCGCCCTCGTGCTCGACGACGCGGGGATCACCGGCGAGACGGCCGCGCTGCCCGACCACGAGGTGGACGACGCCGAGCGGAACCGGCCGTTGCACCCGTCGCACCCGGCATACCTGATCTACACCTCGGGCTCGACCGGTACCCCGAAGGGAGTGCTCGTCACCCACGCCGGCGTGCCGAGCCTCGCCCGCGAACAGCGCGAGACCTTGGGCGTCGGCCCGGGCAGCCGGGTGCTCCAGGCGGCTTCGGTGGGTTTCGACGCGATGTTCTGGGAGCTGTGCCAGGCGCTGGCGTCCGGGGCTTCGCTTGCGCTGCCGGCACCCGGGCGCCCCCGTGTCGACGCCATCGTCGAGGCCCTGGCCGCCGAGCCGCCCGTGACCCATGTGACGCTGACACCCGCGGTTCTCGCGAGTATCCCGTCCGACGCGATCCGTCCGGGTACCACAGTGGTCGTCGCCGGGGAGGCGGTCTCCGGTGCGCTGGTGGCCGAGTGGTCACCGGGGCGCACCCTCGTCAACGCCTACGGGCCCACCGAATACACCGTCTGCGCCACCGCGTCCGCCCCGTTGAGCAGCAGCGGGGGCCCCTCGGGGACACCGGCGATCGGCACGCCGATCCGCGGCGCGAGGGCGTACGTACTGGAGCCCGGTCTGCCCGCGGCTCCCGTCGGAGCACCCGGCGAGCTGTACCTGTCGGGTCCCGGAACGGCCCGCGGCTACCGGCACCGGCCGGCGCTGACCGCCCAGCGGTTCGTGGCGAACCCCTTCGGCCCGCCAGGCTCGCGCATGTACCGCACCGGGGACCTCGCGCGCTGGAACGGGGACGGAACCCTGCAGTTCCTGGGCCGGGTGGACGACCAGGTGAAGGTGCGGGGCTTCCGTGTCGAGCTCGCCGAGGTGGAGATGGCGATCACCGAGCAGCGCGAGGTCGGCGCCGCGGCGGTGGTCCTGCGGGAGGACCGTCCGGGCGACCGGCGGCTCGTCGCCTACGTGGTTCCCGAGGCCGGACAGGCGGTCGACCGGCTGGCGCTGCGCCGCTCGCTGGCCTCGCGGCTGCCGCAGCACATGGTGCCGGCGGCCGTGGTGGAGCTCGACGCGCTCCCCCTGACCGGCAACGGCAAGCTCGACCGGAGCGCGCTGCCGGCACCCGATCCCACCGGCGCGGGCGGCGGCCGACCGCCCCGCTCGCTGACCGAGCAGACCCTCTGCGAGCTCGTCGCCGAGGTGCTCGGGGTCGCCGCCGTCGGCGTCGACGACGACTTCTTCGATCTCGGCGGTCACTCGCTGCTGGCCAGCCGCCTGGTGGGCCAGGTGCGCGAGGTGCTCGGCGCGACCCTCTCTGTCCGGCACGTCTTCGAGTCGCCCACCGTTGCCGGTCTGGCCGTCCGGCTGGCCGCTGGTGAGGCTGCCGGCGCGGACCGCCTCACCAGCGGCCCGGTACCCGACCCGGACGACCTGGCGGAACTGGGGCCGGTGCTCGCCGAGCATCCCGACGTCGCCAGGGCCGCGGTCGTGCTCACCGAAGGCCGCCTGGTCGGCTACGCCGTTCCGGCGCGGGACCGCCGCATCGACCCGGCAGCGTTGCGTGCCTACCTGGCCGGCGCCGCGTACCTGGGTGGAGCCCTGCGTGAGCGGGCCGTACCCACCGCGGTGGTCGTGGTGGACGACCTGCCGTCGACTGACGGCGGTGAACTCGACCGGCGGGCATTGCCCGCGTTCCGCGCCGAACCGAGCCCGACCGGGCGGGGCCCCCGCTCGCCCCGTGAGGAACTGCTGTGCCACCTGTTCGCTGAGGCGCTGGCGCTCCCGTCGGTGGGCATCGACGATTCGTTCCTGGACCTCGGCGGTCACTCACTGCTGGCGGCCCACCTCATCGGCCGGGTGCGCGAGGTGCTCGGCACCGAGCTGTCGGTCCGCGACGTGTACGAGGAGCCGACGGTGGCCGGGCTGGGCGAGCGGATGTCCGTGGGCAGCCAGCGCGACGCGCTGAGCGTGCTGCTGCCGCTGCGTACCCGGGGCGACCGGACCCCTCTGTTCTGCGTGCACCCCGGCATCGGGCTCAGTTGGTGCTATGCCGGGCTGCTGCACAGCCTCGGCGCCGAATATCCCGTCTACGGTTTGCAGGCACGCGGCCTGGGCGGTCGGGAGGCCCTGCCGGCGACGGTGGGGGAGATGGCCGCCGACTACCTGGAGCAGATCCTGCGGATACAACCGGACGGCCCCTACCGTCTGCTGGGCTGGTCCTTCGGCGGGCACGTCGCGCACGCCCTCGCCACCCTTCTCCAGGCCCGCGGTGCGCGGGTGGAGCTGCTGGCGGTCCTGGACAGCTACCCGGGTGTCGGCCCGGCGGCCGGTCCCGCGCAGGGAGAGTCTGAGGTGCTCGCCGAGCTGGTGCACTTCGTCGGTGGCGCCTCCGGCAACCCGCACGGAGAGCTGGACCGGGCCCAAGCGGTGGCGACGCTGGGAGCCGAGGGCGGACCGTTGTCCGCCCTCGGCGCGGAGAGCCGGAACGCGGTCGTGGAAGTCTTCTTGAACAACGCCCGGCTGCTGCGCCAGCCGCCGGCGGCGTTCGACGGAGACCTGCTGCTGTTCCGGGCGACGAAGGGCCGCCGGCTCTCCTCGGCGAACCGAGAGGCCTGGCGGCCCTACGTCAGGGGGCTGATCGAGGTGCACGAGGTCGCGTGTGAGCACCGCGAGATGACGCTGCCCGGCCCGCTCGCTCAGATTGCCGACGTCATCCGGCATCGGGAGCGGCCCCGCTGAGCGGGGGCTCGGGTTCTGGCTCCTCCCAGTACATGCTGTCGGCCGACACCGTCAGCCGGTCGGGCCGCGAGCGCCAGCCGGCCTCGATGGTGCGCAGCAGCCGCTCGTGTTTCTCGGCGTCCAGCCGGAGGTGGTTGGGGTCCGGGTGGTTGCTGGTGGTGAACTCCTCGGTGCGGCCTTGCCAGAACGCCCGCATCGCGCTGTCCTCGTCGGGTCCGCGCACCCGGGACCGCGGTGCCGCGCCCGAAGCGTCGGGCCCGTCGTCCGGCGAGGTGTACTCGCCGGCGCCCATGCCGGCGGTGAGGTAGCTGAACGAGTCGGACTCGGAGGCGGTGCTGCCGGTCAGTTTCTTCGCCGTCCAGAAGTACGAGGTCTCGTCCTGGTGCGTGTCGTACACCGACTGAAGGAACTCGTAGTACAGGTCGTACTCGCGGCGGTGTCGGAACTCGGACTCGGTGAACGCGCGCCGCTCGTCGACACGTCCGGACAGCACGCTGTTGATCGCCCGGGCCGCCAGCAGGCCGCTGTACGTGGCCAGGTAGACGCCGGTGGAGAAAAGCGGGTCCACGAAGCAGGCGGCGTCGCCGACCAGAGCCATGCCGGGCCGCCAGAAGCGGGTGTCGCTGTAGGAGTAGTCCTTGCGCACCCGCACCTGTCCGTAGGGGCCCTCGGTCACCCGGCGTGCGTCGCGGAGGTACTCGCTGATCATGGGGGATTGGTCGATGAACTGTTCGAGTGCGGCTCCCCGGTCCTTCTGGATCTTGTCGGCCATCGCGGCCGGTACCACGGCACCCACGCTCGTCAGCTCGTCGCTCAGCGGGATGTACCAGAACCAGCCGCCTGCGAACGCCGCGCACAGGATGTTCCCCCGCAGGGGCGGGTCCATCCGCTTGCCGCCCTCGAAGTAGCCGAAGACGGCGATGTTGCGGAAGTACTCGGCGAGTTCGCGGGTGCCGCCGGTGTGCCGGTGGATGCGGCTTCCGCTGCCGGAGGCGTCGATGGTGAACCTCGCGGTGACGGTGTGCTCCACCCCGTCGGCGTCGGTGTACCGCACGCCGCCCACCCGCTCCGGACCGGCGAGGACGTCCCGTACGGTGCACCGCTCCCGCACGTCCACGCCGACCCGCCGGGCGTTGTCCAGCAGTATCTTGTCGAACTTCATGCGCTCGACCTGGAAGGCGTGGCGCCCCCGGTGGCTGTCGGTCGCGAAGGTGAAGGACCACGGCTGCGGACTGGCGCCCCACAGGAAGGTGCCGCCCGTCTTGGTCTGGAAGCCGGCCGACTCCACCTCCTCGGCCACGCCGAGGAGCCCGCAGATCCACTGAGTGGTCGACGGCAGCAGGGACTCGCCTATCTGGTACCGCGGGAAGGCCTCCTTCTCCAGGAGCAGCACCCGGCCGCCCCGCATCGCGACGAACGAGGCGACGGTCGAGCCGGCGGGTCCACCGCCGACCACGACGACGTCGACGTCGGTGGCCTCCTGGTCCGATGGGTTCATGGCTGGTTCTCCGTTCTGGCGAGGGATCAGGCAGCGGCGGTCGCGTGGGGCTCCGGGACGAGGCGTACAGGCAGCGACTGCATGCCGGAGAGGATGCTGGAGTAGATCGGCTGTGCCGGGCCGAGCTGGTCGACGTCGGCCACCAGTCGGCGCAGCCCGTCGAGGATCGCCTCGACCTCGAGCCGCGCCAGGTAGTGGCCGAGGCAGAAGTGCGAGCCGAACGCGAAGGTCAGGTGCTTGTTGGGGGAACGGTTGAGGTCGAAGCGGTCGGGATCGGCGAAGACCTCGCCGTCGAAGTTGGCCGAGGAGATCCACACGCTGACCGCGTCGCCGACGGCGAACTGCTCGCCGTTGACGGACGCGTCGGCGGTCACCGTACGGCCGCCGTGCAGCGACGGGTGGGTCCAGCGCAGGACCTCCTCCACCGCGGTCGACATGTCCGCCTCGCCCTTCTTGAGGGCCGCCCACTGGTCGGGATGGTCGATGAGGGCGAGCAGCCCACCGGTGATGGCGTGCCGCCCGGTCTCGTCACCGCCGATCATCAGGCCGTAGCAGTTGGCCATCAGCTCGCCGTCGGTCAGGCGCTCGCCGTCGATGCTGCTGCCGGCCAGCAGGCTGATCACATCGTCGTGCTTCCCGTCCCTGCGGGTCTGGGCGAGGTCGGAGAAGTACAGCAGGATCTCGTTCTTCGCAGTCCAACTGTCCTCGTAGGGGGCGTCGGCGTAGTCGGAGCTCCACGCGTGCGCGGTCAGATCGAGCAGGTGCCTGCGGTCTTCGCGGGGGATCGCGAGCAGGTCGCAGATGGCACCCAGCGGCACGTTCCCCGACACGTCGCGGGCGAAGTCGCAGCTCCCTTTCTCGATCGCCTCCAGCAGCAGCCGATCCACCGTGACCCGCAGCGCCTGCTTGATCTCGTCCAGCATCCGGGGAGAGAAGGCCCGCATGAGGATGTTGCGGATCTGCGCGTGCCGGGGGCCGTCGGTCACGGCCAGCATGGTGCCGGACGCCGAGTCGCCGCCGGTGAGGATCGTGGCCAGTGCGTTGCCGCCCTCGGTCGTGAACCGGTCCTTGCCGCGGTAGACGGTCATCGCGTCGGCGTACCTGCTCACCACCCAGAAGCCGGGCCGTGTGTCGACGGCCCGGTGCCAGTGGACCGGCCGGTGCGCGCGCAGGTGCCGCCACACCTCACTCAGGTCGTACTCGGCGTGCAGCCGCGCATCAGCCAGGTCGATGTCGTCGATGTCGTCGGGCGAGATCACCGGTCGGGTGTTCACACATCGCTCCTTCCGTTGTGCCGCTCGTGCGGGTCACCCGGTGGTACGGGCCACTGTGGCGAGCGCCTCGATCGTCGGGTGGTTGATCAGGTCCCGCGGCGAGATCGCCAGCCCTGCCCGTCGTGCCTCACGGATCAGCACGATGGCGAGCATGCTGTTGCCGCCGACCTCGAAGAAGTTGCTGTCGATGTCCACCGCGGACGTGCCGAGAACCTTGGCGAAGGACTCGGCGAGGGCGGCTTCCGCCGGGGTACGTGGCGGCCGTCCGGCCGTGCCCGGGGCCGGCTTCGGTTCCGGCAGCGCGGCCCGGTCCAGCTTGCCGCTGGGCGTCAGCGGCAGGTCGTCGAGTTCCACGAAGGCGCTCGGCACCATGTACGGCGGCAGGAAGCGCTCGGTGTGCCGGCGCACCTCGGTGGCATCGGGCGGGGGTTCGTGCTCCGACACCAGGTAGGCCACGATCCGCCGGGCCCCCGGCTCGTCCTCCCGAACGACGGCGACCGCGCGGGCGACGCCCGGGTGACCGGCCACCGCGGCGGCCACCTCGCCCAGTTCGACGCGGTATCCGCGCACCTTGACCTGATCGTCGTCCCGGCCGTGGAAGACCAGCGTCCCGTCCTGCCGCCACGACATCAAATCCCCGGTCCGGTACATCCGCTCGCCCGGCGCGAACGGGTTGGCCACGAACCGCGCTCCGGTGAGGGCGGGCCGGCGCAGATAGCCCCGGGCCAGTGCGGGACCGGCGATGTAGAGCTCGCCTACGACGCCGGGAGGCACCGGCCGCAGCCCGTCCGTGAGCACGTAGACGGACCGGCCGGCGATCGGCCTGCCCACCGGCGGCGGCGAACCCGACAGCGGGTCGCTCATCGTGGCGCACACGGTGGCCTCGGTCGGGCCGTAGGCGTTGATCGTCCGACGATTGCCCGACCAGACCGCGGCCAGCTCGGCCGGGCACGCCTCGCCCGCCATCACCAGGGTGCGCAGATCGGGCAGCCGGGGCTCGGCGAGGCTGGCCACCGCGACCGGCGGCAGCACCGCATGGCTGACTCGCTCACCGACGAGCACGTGTTCCAGGGCCTCGCCGGCGAGTGACCCGGCCGGTGGGACGACGAGGGTGGCACCCGCGGTGAAGGCGGCCACCAGTTCGGTGACTGACGCGTCGAAGCTGGGGGAGGCGAACTGCAGGACGCGGCTGTCCGGTGTGACCGCCATGCGCTCGACCTTCGCCGCCGCCAGCGACGCCAGCCCCGCGTGGGTGACCACGACCCCCTTGGGGCGCCCGGTCGTGCCGGAGGTGTAGATGACGTACGCCGGGTTGGCAGCCCGGCACGGCGGGGGGCCCTCCTCGGAGCCGGATGCCTCATCGAGGGCCGCGGTGGTCTCGGGAGTGTCCAACACGAGGCGTTCGGGCCCCGTACCGTGCGGTGGTGCCGACTCGGTGGTCGTCACCAGCAGTGCCGGTCGCGCGTCGGTGAGCATGAACGCGACGCGCTCGGACGGATAGTCGGGGTCAACGGGAAGGTAGGCGGCACCGGCCCGGCCGGCCGCGACGATCGCGACGACCATCTCCACCGAGCGGGGCAACGCGAGAGCCACGAGGTCCTCGGCTCCGCAGCCGCGCCGCCACAGCAGCTGGGCCAGTCGGTCGGCGCGGCGGTCGAGCTGCGCGTACGTCAACGCGTCCCCGTCGCCGACCAGCGCGGTACGGTGCGGGTTGTCCGTGGCCTGCTGCCGTACTACGTCCGCGAGAGAGACCGGGGGTGTCTCTGCGCCCGTGTCGTTCCATTCGGTCAGCATCCGGTGGTGCTCATCGCCTGCCAGCAGTGCGACGGTGCCGAGCGGGCGGTCCGGGTCTTCGGCGAACCCCTCGAGTAACCGGACGAGCAGATCCGCCGGCAGGCCGGTGCCCGTGCCGTCCGCCGTGGTCAGGCACAGCCGTGTCCGCCGGCCCGGACGCACGGTGCAGCGGACCGGGACGCCGCCGGTGTGCGAGGCCGCCGGGTCCGTGGCGGTCACCTCCACCGCCGTGTCGAACAACGTGTCCTCAGCGGGACTCCAGGCCGTCTCGTTCCCGGCCGACCGGGAGCATTCCTCGCCCAGTCTGCCCGCTGCCGCAGCGAAGGATTCGGTCGGCCGGTACCGGAGACGGACGGGTTTCTCAGGCCCGCCGAAGACCACGTGTTCGCTGCCGGTCAGCAGGCTCAACAGTGCCCCCCAGGCGGCCCGCACGACCGATTCCAGGGTCAGCCCGCGCTCCGCGCAGTGCGCGGTCAGCCGGGCGCTCGTCGCCTCCGCCAACTCGAGTTCCGTGCGCGCCGCTCCCGCCGGAGCACCGGGACCTGAGGCTGCCGCCAGCGCTGGTGCCAGCAGAGTCGGTTCCTCCACCGCGGCCGGGTACGCGGGCCAGGCCGCGCGGGAGGGAGGGGCCTCCTGCCCGGCGGCGTAGGTGGTGGGCAGGCTCATCTCAGCTCTCCATTCTGTTGTGGACCGCCGGCTGCGCGGCGTCCTCAGCCTCTGCGCGCAGCCGCAACCGATCGGGTTTGCCGAAACCGAGCATCGGCAGCTCCGCGTGGAACGTCACCACAGCGGGGGCGTGGTTCGGCGACAGTGCGGTGGCGACGTGGTCGTGCAGGTCGTCGGCGGAGACACGGTGGCCGTCGCGCGCGACCACCGCGGCATGGACGCGCTCCACCCGGTCGGCGTCGGCGCAACCGAACACCGCCGCCTGCGCCACCGCGGGGTGCGCAGACAACGCGTGCTCCACAGCCGTCGGGTACACCTTGATGCCGTTGGTCTTGATGACGTCCGCGAGCCGGCCGCGAAGGTGCAGGTAGCCGCGCTCGTCGAGGTGACCGATGTCCCCGGTGTGCAGCCAGCCGTCGCGAAGGGTCCGCGCGGTCAGCTCCGGATCGCCCCAGTACCCGGCCATCGAAAGCGGCGTGTGGACGCACACTTCGCCGGTCTCACCGGTCGGCAACTCGCGCTCGTCACGCGGGTCCCGGATGCTCACCCGCACCGGCTCGACCGGTCGTCCCACGGTGCCCAGCAACTCGGGTCGCGTGTGTTCGTCACCGGTCAGCCGGCACATCAGGCCGACCTCGCTGTTGCCGTAGATCTGGCTGAGCACCGGGCCGAAGACCTTCACGACCTCGGCAAGCCGTTCGGCGGAGGCCGGGCTGCCCGTGTACGAGAGGTCCCGCAGGCTGGACAGATCCGCGGAGTCGACGTCCGGGTGGTCCTTGAGGGCGTAGAGCTGTGGCGCGGAGAGCATCATCCGGGTGATCCGGTACCGGCCGGCGGCGCGCAGCACGGCCGCCGCGTCGAACCCGTCGTGCAACACGACCGTGCCGCCGGCCACCAGCACGTTGTCGGAGGTGAAGGCGGCCGTATGCGTCAACGGCGCGGTGACGAGCAGAGTCTGCCGGAGCGCCTGGGCGGCCATCCGCGCGATGATGGCGTTCTTCACCTCGCACGACCAGCAGACGCCCTTGGGCCGCCCGGTGGATCCGCTGGTGAATGTGACGATGGCGAGCTCGCCCTGTTCGGCGTCGGCCAAGTCGAAGGAGCCGGGTGGGAGCACGCTCAGGTCCACGACACCCTCACCGAGGTCGCCCAGTCCGGCCAGGAGCACAGGCCGGTCGGACAGGGCTCGCAACTCGTGGGCCCGCGCCGCGTTGTCCGCGTCGATCGCGAACACCGTCGCCCCGGTGCTCTCCACGATGTCGAGCTGCTCCCTGATCCGCAGTACATCGCCGGGGTTGACCGCGTTCACCGTGCCGACATGCACCGCGACGGCGCCGACGAGGCCGGCGGCATACCGCAGGATCAGCGTGGCCGGGGTGTTGTTGACGGTCATCACCGCGACCACGTCGCCGACTCCGACGCCGTGCGCCCGTAGCCCGGCGGCGGCCGAGCGGACCGCGTCGGCCAGCTCGCCGGCGCGCGTCGGAACGTCGTTGTGTACGAGGCGGACTCGGTGCTCGTCGGCATACAACGACTCCATGATCTGCCGGACGTAGTGGTCGTTGCCGGGCATAACGCGCTCCCATTCGGTGTACAGCCGCAGCGCTGGGCGCGCCGCGCGGTCGCGGGGCGTGGCGGGGGAGGCCGTGGGACGGGTCCGTCGCGGAGCGCGCTTCCGGCTGGGCAGCGGCGCTCGAGCCGGAATTCCGCGGTGGAGGGAAGCCAGAGACTGTCGGATGAGCGGCCGAGGCGGAACCGCGCCGCCCCAGGACATCGATGGACGGCGCCGAGTCTAGGCAGGGTCCGCCAACCGGGTCCAGAGCGGCTGAACACGGGGCGGCGCACGGCGCACGGGGCTGTTCTCAACTGAGACGGCCTGTCCGCGGCGATGGACTTCCCGCCGTGTGCACGACCGGTAAGCTCCCGGCACCGAAAGGGTTCTCGTGCCGTGGAAGGGGGAACGGACGTGACCGGAGTCGCCATCCTTTCCGGGACAGCCGGGACAGCCGGCGACGCGTTCGCGGGACGGCTGGCCGACGAGGGATTCGACCTCGCAGTGCTGGGCCCGTCGCCGCAGGCAGGCACTGCGGCCGTGGAACGCGCGCGCAGGTCGGGACGGCGGGCGCAGACCGTCACGGTACGCATGCGCGAGGCCGGCTCCGTGCAGCAGGCGGTGGACCATGTCGACCAGCACCTCGGCCCGCCCGCGGTGCTGCTGCACGTCGTCGAAGCCACGCTGAGCGACCCGCTGTGCGAGGTTCAGGACTGGGACGAGTACGTGGGCGGGCTGCTGCGGGAGGCGTTCCTGATCAGCCGCGCGGTACTCGACCCGATGATCAGACAGGGGCGTGGACGCATCGTCACCGTGGCCGATGTGCTCGGCCGTCCGGGGCGGTCGGAGAACGCCGCAGTCCGCACCGGGCTGGAAGGGTTCACCCGGACACTGGCGCTGGAGGCCGACCCGTTCGGCATTACGGCCAACCTCGTCGTCGCGGGGCCGGGCATAGGTGCGCAGGCCGCTGCGGAGATCCTCCCACCGGTGCCGGGTCCGCCCTCGCCGGGCGGGCGGGCGGAAATGTCCGCCGAACTCGCGGCCATCGTGGGCTTCCTGGCCGGAGACGCGGCGGCGCACGTGTCGGGCCAGGTCATCCACGTCGCGGCCACGGCGGGGCACTGAACGTCACGGTCCCGCGCCGGAACCGGATGCCGCGCCCCGGCGCGGACCCGGCCGGCTGTCAGTGGCGGAAGTGGGCCGCCGCGGCGAACTGCGCGGCGTGGAGCCGCGCGTAGGCACCGTCGGACGCACACAGCTCGTCGTGGGTGCCCTGCTCGACGATGCGCCCTGCCTCCATGACGAGAATCAGATCGGCGTCGCGGATCGTGGACAGCCGGTGGGCGATGACGAAGCTGGTCCGTCCGGTGCGCAGTGTGTTCATCGCGCGCTGGATGAGGAGCTCGGTACGGGTGTCCACCGAACTGGTCGCCTCGTCCAGGATGAGGATTCTCGGCTGCACGAGGAAAGCGCGGGCGATGGTGAGGAGTTGGCGCTCGCCGACGCTGAGGTTGGTGCCCTCCTCGTCCACCATCGTCCGATAGCCCTCGGGCATGGCGCGCACGAAGTGGTCGACGTGCGCCGCGCGGGCGGCCTCCTCGATCTGTTCGGCTGTCGGGTGGTCCGCTCCGTACCCGATGTTGTCGGCCACGGTCCCCCTGAAGAGCCAGGTTTCCTGCAGCACCATGCCGATGTGCCGCCGCATCTCCTCGCGCGGAGTCGCCGCGATGTCCACGCCGTCGATGCTGATCCGCCCGGCTGTGATGTCGTAGAAACGCATCAGGAGGTTGACCAGAGTCGTCTTCCCAGCGCCCGTGGGGCCGACGATCGCGACTGTCCGGCCGGGCTCGGCGGTGAAGGAGAGGTCCTCGATCAGCGGTTCGTCCGGCGCGTACCGGAAGGACACGTCCTCGAAGACGACCCTGCCCCGCACCGCGGACGGCCGGACCTGTGGTGGCGGATCAGCCGGCTGCTCGTCCGTGTCGAGCAGCTGGAAGATCCGCTCCGCCGAGGCGATGCCGGACTGCAGGAGATTGCCCATCGTCGCCATCTGAGTGATCGGCTGGCTCATCTGGCGCGAGTACTGGATGAATGCCTGCACACTGCCGAGCGTGACCACCCCTGCGGTGGCGAACATCCCGCCGCACACCGCGACAAGGACGAAGTTCATGTTGGCGAGGAAGAGCATGGTGGGCTGGATGACCCCGGAGGTGAACTGCGCCCGGAAGCTGACCTGGCGCAGCTCGCGGTTGTGGGCGTCGAACGTCTGCCGCATCTCCTCCCGCAGCCCGAAGACCCGCACCACCGAGTGGCCTGCGTACGTCTCCTCGATGTGCCCGTTGAGTTGGCCTGTGGTGGCCCACTGCCGAACGAAGTGGGGCTGTGCCCGGCGTCCGATGCGGGCGGTGCCCAGCAAGCACAGCGGGACGGTGGTCAGCGCGACGAGCGCCAGTTGCCACGACACCCAGAACATCACCGCGACCACGCCGAGGAAGGTGAGGATCGCCGTCATGAGCTGGCTCAAGGTCTGCTGCAAAGTCTGGGTGAGGTTGTCCATGTCGTTGGTCGCGCGGCTGAGCACGTCACCGCGCGCCTGCTGGTCGAAGTAGCTCAGCGGCAGCCGTGAGAGCTTCGCCTCGACCTCCTCCCGGAGCCGGAAGCCGATCCGCTGCACCACCCGGGCGGTGAGCCTGGCCTGCGAGATGCCGAACACCCCGGAGACGACGTACAGCAGCAGAGTGACCAGCAGGACCTGGCCCAGGCGGGTGAAGTCGGTGCCGTGACCGGGCACCACGGGCAGCGCGCTCACGACGTCCGCGAGCCGGTCGTGCCCGGTCGCGCGCAGGTGGGCGACGGCATCGGTCTTGCTGGTGCCCGGCCGTAACTGGGCGCCGATGTGCCCGGTGACGATGACATCGGTGGCCTTGCCGAGCATGCGCGGCCCCAGCACCGCCAGGCCGACACTGAGCAGGCAGCAACCGACGGTCGCGGCGATCAGCCGACCGTCAGGACGCAGGGTGCGTGCCAGGCGGCGGAGCGAACCGCGCAGGTCCAGCACCGCGGGCGGGGGCATCCTGCCGCCCAGCGCCCGCCCGGCGCCGACTGCGCCCGCCAGAGGCGCGCGCTTGCTGGTGGAGGGCGGCGTCATGTCACAGGACCTCTTGCTCGTCGAGTTGGGACCGGGCGATTTCCCGGTACGTGGTGTTGTGCGCGAGCAGTTCGGAGTGTGTACCGGCCCCGACGACGCGCCCTTGGTCCAGCACGATGATGCGGTCCGCGTCCCGGATGGTGCTGACCCGCTGCGCGACGACGAGCACGGTGGCCTTGGCCGTCTCGTCCGCGAGAGCAGCCCGCAGCGCTGCCTCGGTGGCGTAGTCCAGCGCGGAGAACGAGTCGTCGAACAGATAGATCGAGGGCCGACGAATGAGGGCCCGGGCTATGGCCAGGCGCTGGCGCTGCCCACCGGACAGGTTCGAGCCGCCCTGGGCGACCGTGGCCCCGAGACCTTCAGGGAGACGTTCGACGAAGTTCCGGGCCTGCGCGATCTCCAGCGCGCGCCACATCTCGGCCTCGGTGCCGTCGCGTTTGCCGTGGCGGAGGTTGCCGGCAATGGTGCCGGAGAACAGGAACGGCCGCTGGGGTACGTATCCCACCTGCGCCGAGAGCACGGCGGGCTCCAGTTCCGTTACGTCGACCCCGCCGACTCGGACTGTGCCCTCGCTCGCCTCGATCAGCCGCGCCACCAGGTTGAGCAGCGTCGTCTTGCCGCTGCCGGTGCCGCCGACGACCGCCGTGGTCGTGCCAGGGCGTGCCACGAGATCGATGCCTTGCAGTACGGCCGACTCGGCGCCGGGGTAGCGGAACTCCGCGCCGGACAGCGCGACTTCGCCGGGACGGGGCAGCGCCGTCCGGCCGTTTTCCGGTGCCCGCAGCGTCGGCTGTGTGTCCAGCACCTGCTGGATGCGCTTGGCACTCACCTCGGCTCGCGGAAGCATCGTGAACATGAAGTTGGCGGCCAGAATCGACATGAGGATTTGCATCAGGTACGACAAATACGCGGGCAGTGCGCCGACCGGCATCGGCCCGGTGGCGATCCGGTGTCCGCCGAACCACAGGACGGCGACGCTGGACACGTAGATGACCAGCATGAGGATGGGGAACATGACGGCCATGAGCCGGCTGACCCGCAGCGATACCTCGGTCAGTTCCTCGTTCGCCGCGGTGAACCTGTGGCGTTCGCGGTCGTCGCGGACGAACGCGCGGACGACCCGGATACCGGTGATCTGCTCTCGCAGAATCCCGTTGGCGCGGTCGAGCCGTGTCTGGGCCGACCGGTGCAGCGGAAGCATCCGGCGGAGCAGGACGCCCACGATGACGACGAGCACGGGGATGATGACCGCGAAGAGTCCGGACAGCGGCACGTCCAAGAGCAGCACCATGATGACGCCGCCGACGCACACGATGGGCGCGGGCACCAGCAGGGCGCCGGTCAGCAGCGTCAGGAGCTGGACCTGCTGGACATCGTTGGTGGTGCGGTTGAACAGCGACGCCGTGCCGATCCGGTTGACCTCTCGCGTGGAGAAGGTCAGTACCCGGTCGAAGACCGCCGACCGCAGGTCGTGACCGAGCGAGGTACCGACCCGGGAGCTGAGGTAGATCGCCGTGAACGAACAGCAGATCTGGACCAGTGCGACGCCCGCCATCACCCCGCCCAGCCGCAGGATGTGCCCGGTGTCGCCGGTGAGCACACCGTTGTCGATGAGGTCGACGTTGAGATTCGGCAGCTCGAGGGCGGCGATGGCCTGCACGGCCTGCAGGAGGACGACGAGGATGAGGGGGGTCCGGTAGGGCCGTAAGTACCGGCGCAACAGGCGCAGCAACATCAGCGCCTCCCTCTCCCGGCCGGATCGGCTGGCGTGTCGGCCCGGCTCGCGGCGTGGCCAAAGGTGAGCAGACCGTCCAGCAGCAGCGTGGAGATCTCCCCGGTATCGAGTGCCTCGCCGAGGCCGAACGTGCCCCGAGTGGTGGCGAACACCATCGCCACCACCAGTTGGGCGACCCTTTCCGGCGGGTGGCGCAGCAGTCGGCGATCGGGCTCGACCACCTCGGCGACAGCCGCGACAAGCCGTTGCCGGTAGCGCGCCACCTCGGCCAGGAACGGTTCTTTGACCTGAGGCGGCGTGTTCTGGCTGCGCAGCGCGGCCACGAGTGGTTCGGTGTCGACGAGTTGGCCGGCGATGACGTCGATCACCGCGGCCAGCCGGTCGCGCAGCTCGAGGCCAGGGTCGACGGCGCCGATCGCTGCCACGATGGGCGTGGGCTCGAAGCTGCTCAGCACGGTGGCGTGGATGACCGAGTGCTTGTCGGGGAACACGCTGAAGACCGTGCCCTCGGCGATCCCCGCGGCCCGGGCGATCTGCTGCGTGGTCACCGAGACGCCGTGCTCCAGCAGGAGCGGGAGCGTGGCGGCGATGATGGCGGCCCGTCGCTCGTCGGGTTCGAGGGTGGGTGCACGGCGCCGTCGCCGACCTCCCTCAGTTGGATCGGAAGTCACCCGGGCACACTAACGAGTGAACGCTCACTCAGACAAGTGGCGCACGGAAACCGGTGTCGCGGCAGGTGAGTTGACCAGGCCGCGCAGCCGCCGCGCAAGCGGGCGACCGCACTACCATCGACCGCGCCCCGCCGGCCCGACGGAAGGTGTCCGATGATCTCCGCGCCCCCCGAACTGCTGTCTGATCTGACCGAGCTGTACCAGGACCTGCACCGACACCCGGAGTTGGCCTTCGAGGAGCACCGCACGGCCGCCCGGGTCGCCGACCGCCTGCGCGCGCTCGGCTGCGAGACGGTAGAGGGGGTCGGCGGCACCGGCGTGGTCGGCGTCCTGGACCGGGGCGAGGGGCCGACGGTGCTGCTGCGCGCCGACCTCGACGCGCTTCCGGTCACGGAGAGGACCGGCCTGCCGTATGCGTCGGTGCACGACGGGACCGCCCACGCCTGCGGTCACGACCTGCACACCACATGGCTGATCGGCGCCGCGACCCTGTTGGCCCGCCGGTACACCGAATGGTCGGGCCGGCTGTTGCTCGTCTTCCAGCCCGCGGAGGAGACCGGCCGGGGCGCGCGGGCGATGCTCGACGACGGCCTGTACGAACGGTTCGGCACCCCGGCGGTCGCCTTCGGTCAGCACGTGGGCCCGGGGCCGGCCGGCCGGATCGGCTACCGCCGAGGGGTCACCATGGCCGCCGGCGATGCCATCCGGGTCCGGCTGCGCGGCAAGGGCGGCCACGGTTCGATGCCGGATGCCACCGTGGACCCGGTGGTCCTCGCCGCCGCGACCGTGATGCGCCTGCAGACCGTGGTGTCCCGGGAGATCGCCGCGACCGACCCTGCGGTGCTGACCGTCGGGTCGATGCACGCGGGCACCAAGGCGAACATCATTCCCGCCGAGGCCGAGCTCGGCTTGACCCTGCGCTCCGTCGAACCCGCGGTGCGCGAGCGGGCCCTTGCGGCGATCGAGCGGATCGTCCGCGGCGAGGCGGCGGCCTCCGGGGCACCTGAGCCGGACATCGAGCTGCAGTTCGGTTTCCCCGCGCTGGTCAACGACGAGCACATCGCCGACGCCGTACTCGCGGCGTTCACGGAACACTTCGGCAAGGAGCGTGTGGTCCCCTCGGCGCTGATACCGGCGAGCGAGGATTTCGGGCTGCTGACCGACGGCGGCCGTATACCCGCCGCGTACTGGTTCGTCCGCGGCAGCGACCCCGTCGCCTATGCGGAGGCGCAGGCCAGGGGACGGGTCGCCGAGAGCATCCCCACCAACCACTCGCCGTACTTCGCCCCCGTGCTCGACCCCACGCTGGCGACCGGTGTGGAGACGTTGGCGGTCACCGCGCTCGCGTGGCTTGCCCGATAGTGGGCGGGCGCGCGGAGGCGGGGCGGCGTACCGGCCCCTCCCGAAATCGAGGCCCTGCGCGTCGTGAGGCCCGCCCGGGTCGTGGGGCGCATCCGGTAGGCAGGGCGCGCTCGCACGACGCCTCGCCGCGCCCTTTCCGGATGCTCTCGGGATAGCTCGAGTAGCCACCTCGTCGTCCTTTCCGGTGTCTGTCGCGACTCTCCGACCACCGCGTCCGGAGAGGCAGACTTGCCGTCTGCGCGATATCGAGCTTCCGGCGAGAGGGATGGTTTTGGTGGATTCTCTGAGCCTTTCGGCAGCGCAGCAGGGAATATGGCTGGCTCAGAAACTCGCGCCGGGTGCATCGAACAATGTCGCGGCGGTCTGGGAAATCGAGGGCCGTCTCGACACCGCCGTCATGGATTCCGCATTCCGCACGGTGTTCAGCGAACTCGACGGCGTTCGCGTCAACTTCCACGAGGACGAGGACGGCCACGCCCGGCAGACGGCGCGCGGCGGACTGGGGGAGTGGAGCCCGTTCTTCGCCGACGTCAGCACCGCCGCCGACCCCGCCGAAGCCGCGCACGAGCTGGTGTCCGACCTGGTCGGCCGCCCTTTCGACCTGGGCGAGGACGCTCTGTTCCGCGCTGGCGTCGTCCAACTCGGTGCCTCACGATCCGTGCTGTTCCTGATCTTCCACCACATCGTCACCGACGCCTTCGGACTCATCACGCTCATTTCGCGCCGTATAGGACAGGTCTACACATCGTCGCTCACGCGTGCGCCGGTCCCGGAATGGACCATCTCCTCGCCGGCCCGGGTCCACGACAAAGACGTCCGCTACCGGGAATCCGCACGCTTCGCCAAGGACGCGGAATTCTGGCGGCGCTACCTGCACGACGCACCCGACCCGGTGCGGCTTCCCGCGGCACGGGCCGCCTGCGAACCCGCCGGACCGGCCGACGCCCCACCCCCCGGCGGCACGGACGGCCCCGCCGGACCGCGCGGCTCCGGCCGGCCCGTGGACTGGGGCCGCGTTTCGCGCTCCCTCGGCATGGTCAATCACACGGTGGCGGTGCCGAGGGCGGAGGCCGACGGACTGGAGCGCTCGGCGGAGGCGGCCGGAATGACGCTGCCGACCCTGCTGACCTCCGCCGCCGCCGTGTTCTTCCGGCACACCTGCGATCTGGCGGATCTCCTCTTCTCCGTGACCGTCAACTACCGGTTCGGAGCCGAGAAGACGACCCCCGGCCTGATGTCGAACGTCCTGCCGCTGCGGGTGCGGATCTCCCTGGCGGACCAGCTCACGGAGGTCGCGGACGCCATCGCGGCCGAGAAGAGCACGGTCTTCCGGCACGCCGCGCACCAGGTCTCCATGATCCAGAGCGGCACCGGACTGACCGGCACGGGACGCAGCCCCTTCGGCGTCATCCTCAACGTCATCCCGTTCGTGGAGGCCGTGGACTTCGGCGGCAGCCCGGCGCACTTCGCCGGCGGCTCCTTCGGTGTCCTCGACGAGCTGATGATCTCGACCTACCAGGACGGGCGCGAGAACAGCGACCTGTATATCCGCTTCGATGCCCCCGCTGCCCTCTACGAGGCCACCGACGTCGCCGGCCTGACAGAGCGCTTCGTCGCCTACGTCCGCGCCGTCGCCGCCCGGCCGGAGGCCCGCGTCGGCGCCCTCGACGTACTTGATCCGGCGGAGCGGGACGAACTTCTGTACGAGTTCAACGACACCGTGGCGCCCGTTCCGCACACCACGGTCCCCGAACTCTTCGAGCGGCACGCCGCACGTACCCCGGACGCCGTTGCCGTCGTCTTCGAGGGGACGCCGCACACCTACCGCGAGATCAACACGCGGGCCAACCTGCTCGCGCACGAGCTCATCCGGCGCGGTGCCGGCCCGGAGGACTTGGTCGCCGTGGCGCTGCCGCGCTCCGCCGAACTCGTGGTGGCCCTTCTCGGAGTGATGAAGTCCGGAGCCGGGTACCTGCCGGTGGACCCTGAGCACTCCAGCCGGCGCATGGAGTTCGTGCTGACCGACGGCTCGCCCGGTGTGGTCGTCACCGACCGGGCCACCGGCGCGGGCCTGCCCGGGACCGGTGTCCCCCGGCTGTATCTCGACGGCGCGGACGGCGGCCGCGCGGACAGGCCGGGCGACGAGGACAACCCCTGCGACGCGGACCGCGTGCGCCCGCTGGGGCCGGAGAACCCCGCGTACGTCATCTACACGTCCGGGTCGACCGGCACCCCCAAGGGCGTCACCGTCCCGCACCGCAACGTCGTCTCCCTCCTGGCAGGCACCGACCACTGGTGCCGCTTCGGCGCTGACGATGTCTGGTCGATGTGCCACTCACAGGCGTTCGACTTCTCCGTGTGGGAGCTGTGGGGCCCGCTGACGACCGGCGGAAGGGTCGTCGTCGTGCCGTGGAACGTGGTCCGTTCGCCCGAGGCCCTGTGGCGGCTCCTCGTGGACGAGGGCGTCACCGTGCTGAACCAGACACCCACCGCGTTCTACGAGCTGTCCGCGGCCCACGACCCCGCGAGCCGTTCCGAGGCCGCGCTGCGCATGGTGGTCTTCGGCGGCGAGGCCCTCGACCCATCCCGGCTGCGCGGGTGGTACCCAGGGGAGCTGGCGGATGCCCCGGCGCTGGTCAACATGTTCGGCATCACCGAGACCACCGTGCACGTCACCCACCTGACGCTTACGCGGCAACCCACCGAGCCGGGTGCCAGCCCCATCGGAGCGCCCGTGGGAAACTGGCGCGTCTACGTCCTCGGCGCGGGCCTCGCCCCCGTGCCGCGCGGAGTGGTCGGCGAGCTGTATGTGGCCGGGGACGGAGTGGCGCGCGGCTACCACGGTCTCCCCGTGCTGTCCGCCGGGCGCTTCGTCGCCGATCCGTTCGGCCCCTCGGGTACCCGCATGTACCGCACTGGCGACCTGGCCCGCTGGAACGGCGAGGGCGAACTGGAGTACATGGGCCGCGCCGACCGCCAGGTCAAGATCCGTGGATTCCGTATCGAGCCGGGTGAGATCGAGGGCGCCGTTGTCGCTCACCCCGGCATCGCCCAGGCGTCCGTGATCGCCAGAGAGGCACCGGGCGCGGGGGGCGGCAAGCAGCTCGTCGCCTACGTCGTGCCCGTCGGCGCCACCGCCGCCGGGGGCATGGGCGACATCGACCTCAACGCGGGCGCCGGCGTGGCCGAGCTGCGGAGCTTCGTGAGGGACCGCCTGCCCGACTACATGGTGCCCTCGGCCTTCGTCGCCCTGGAGCGGCTGCCGCTGACCGCGAACGGCAAACTGGACTACGCGGCGCTGCCGGAGCCGGTGTTCTCCGGCGGCGAGTACCGCGCCCCCCGCAACCGGGTCGAGGAGATCCTGGCGGCGGCCTTCGCCGAGATCCTCGGCGTGGAGCGGGTCGGCATCGACGACGACTTCTTCGCCGTCGGCGGCGACAGCATCCGCTCCATCCAGGTGGTGTCGCGGGCCCGGGCGAGGAGCGTGGAGGTCACGCCGCGGCAGGTCTTCGAGTTCCGTACGGTGGCGGAGCTGGCGGAGGTGGCCCAGGCCGGCGGGGACCCGGGAAGCACCATGCTCGCCGAGCTGGAGGGCGGCGGCTGCGGCCCCATGCCGGAGTTGCCGGTCGCCACCCATGTGCGCGAACTCGGCCCGGGGTACGACCGGTTCGCGCAGTGGATGGCGTTCGAACTGCCCGCCGGTATCGACCGCGAGGGCCTCGTGGCGACCGTCGGCGCTGTACTGGACCACCATGACATCCTGCGGTCCCGCTTGGTGGACGACGGGGAGGGCGGCAGGCGCCTGGACGTGAGCGCTCCCGGCAGCGTCGACCCCGACGTGCTGATCCACCGCGAGGTGCAGGACGGCCCCTGGGACGCGGACTTCTGGGCACGGCGGGTGCCGCCCCTCGCCCAAGCCGCGGCGGGGCGGCTGAGCCCGGTGTCGGGCGTGACGTTGCAGCTCGTGTGGTTCGAGCCGAGCGACGCCGCGCGCACCGGACGGCTGCTCGTGGTGGCGCACCACCTGGTGGTGGACGGCGTCTCCTGGCGGATCCTGGGCCCGGACCTGGCGGCCGCGTGGCAGCGGGTGCGGGTGGGAGAGGCGCCGGAGCTGGCGCCGGTGGCCACGTCGGTGCGCCGGTGGGCGCACGCCCTCGCAGACGAGGCCGTGCGCCCGGAGCGCGCAGCTGAACTGGCCCTGTGGGAGCGGGTACTGGAGGGGCCGGATCCGGTGGTGGGCTCGCGGGCGCTGGACCCGGCGGTGGACGTGATGTCCACGGTCGACACGGTGCGTGTGCGGGCGTCGGCGGGGGTCTCGGGCGCGCTGCTGAGAGCTGTTCCCGCGGCGTTCCGCGGCAGCGTGAACGACGTGCTGCTGGCGGCGCTGTCCTTGGCGGTGGCCAGGTGGCGTGAGCGGCGGGGCACGGGTGAGTCGTCGCTGCTGGTGCGGCTGGAGGGGCACGGCCGAGAGGAGGAGGTCGTCCCGGGGGCCGATCTGTCCCGGACGGTGGGCTGGTTCACGAGCATGTACCCGGTCCGGCTGGACATCTCGGGCCTGGACGTGAGGGAGGCTCTCGCGGGCGGCCCGGCCGCCGGTGCTGCCGTCAAGGTGGTCAAGGAGCAGCTGCGGGCAATACCAAACAAGGGGATCGGGTTCGGTCTGCTGCGGTACCTGAACACGGAGACGGGCGCGGTGCTGGCCGGCCGCTCGACGGGTCAGATCGGCTTCAACTACCTTGGCCGCTTCGCCGGTTCCGACATGCCCGAGCACCTGCGCGGCCTCGGTTTCGGCCAGGCCCCCGAAGCAGGCGAACTCGTCGCCGTGCCGTCCCCCGACATGCCCGCGATGGTGGCGCTCGACGTCAATTCGATCGTCACGGACAGCGGTGACGGCGAGCAGTTGACCACGCTCTTCTCCTTCCCGGCCGGCGTGCTCCAGCGCGGTGAGGTGGCGGAGCTGGCGCACCTGTGGTTGGAGGCACTGACGGGCCTGGCCCAGCATGCCGCGGGGCCGGACGCGGGCGGTCTCACGCCCTCCGATCTGCCTCTGGTGGACGTTGCGCAGGACGACATCGAGGCGTGGGAGCGGCGGTATCCCGGACTGCTGGACGTGTGGCCGCAGTCCGCGCTGCAGGCGGGCCTGCTCTTCCACAGCAGGCTGATCGACTCCCTGGCCACCGAAGGCTCGCATTCCGGCTTCGACGCGTACCAGATGCAACTGGTTTTCCACCTGTCAGGACGCGTCGATCCCGAGCGGATGCACGTCGCCGCCCAGGCGCTCCTGGACCGGTACGCCAGCCTGCGGACGGTCTTCGTGGAGGACGCGGCTGGCCACCCGGTCCAGCTCGTGCTCGACCGGGTCGGGGTTCCGTGGGAGTACGTCGACATGCGGCAGGAGACCGCGGGCGAGGAGACCTTCGAGCGGTTCCTCGCCGAGGATCATGGGCGTCATTTCGATCCGGAGCGGCCGCCGATGCTGCGGTTCACTTTGGTGGCGCTGGAGGCCGAGCGCTTCGAGCTGGTGTTGACGGCGCACCACGCACTGTTCGACGGGTGGTCTTTGCCTATCCTCTTTCGGGATCTGCTGCGTTTGTACGCGGCGGGCGGGGATGCCTCGGAGTTGCCCCGGGTGCGTGGCTACCGCGACTTCCTCGCTTGGCTCTCCCGCCAGGACCGCGAGGCGACCGCCAGGGCCTGGGCCGCCGAGCTGGAGGGCATCGACGAGCCCACGCTGCTCGCGCCTGCCGGTGCGGTCAGTGAGCACGACGCCACGGGGATCGGCCAGGCTGATGTGCCGCTGCCCGTCGAGGACGCCCGCGTGCTGACCCGGCGCGCCGCGGAGCTGGGCGTGACGATGAACACGTTGGTGCAGGGCGCGTGGGCGGTGCTACTCGGACAGCTGACCGGACGCCAGGACGTGGTGCTCGGTGCGACCGTCTCCGGACGGCCTCCGGAGCTTAGCGACGTCGACTCCATGGTCGGCCTGTTCATCAACACGCTGCCCGTACGCGTCCGCTGCCGTCCCGGCGACACACTCGCCGACGTGCTCCGGCGTACCCAGGAGCACCAGGCCGCGCTGTTGGACCACCACTATCCCGGCCTTGCCGAGATCCAGCAGAGCACCGGGCTGAGCAGCCTCTTCGACACACTCGTCGTCTTCGAGTCCTACCCCATCGACCGGGCGGGACTCAGAGACGCGCACTCCGAGGCAGGCATCTCGGTCAGCGGGATCCGTCCGCTGACGACCACCCACTATCCGCTCACCCTGCTCGCGACAGCCGACCCGCACCTGCGGGTCACCTTCCAGTATCAGGAGCACCTCTTCGACCCGTCGGCCGTCGAACGGCTTGCGGCCCGCCTCGTGCGGGTGCTGTCGGCGCTGGCGGCCGACCCGCAGGCGCGGGTGGGCACGATTCGGTTGCTGGCGGAAGAGGAGCGGCAGTGGCTGACGGAGCGCCACGCGCTGGGCGGCGCCGCTCGCCCCGATCACCCGCAGACGCTGGTCGGTCTCTTCGAGCGGCAGGCGGCACGGTCACCGGGCGCGGTGGCACTGGTGTGCGAAGGGAAGTCGCTCTCGTTCGCCGAGGTGAACGGGCGGGCGAACCGGGTGGCGCGTGCCGTGGCGGCACGCGGGGCCGGGCCGGGTGACGTGGTCGCGCTGGCGGTGTCGCGTTCGGTGGATCTGCCGGTCGCCCTGCTGGGGGTGCTGAAGGCGGGCGCGGCATACGTTCCGGTCGACCCGGCCTATCCGAGTGCCCGCCTGGAGCGCATCCTGCGGGACGCCGCCCCGCGCCTCATCGTGACGGATGCCGCGGGTGCCGTTGTGCTGCCGGACGCGGCTGCCGAACGCCTCTGGGTGGACGACGGAGTGCTGCTGGAGGGGCCGGACCACGACCTCGGCCAGGATGAGCGAGTCCGCCCGCTGACCTGTGACGATCTGGCGTACGTGATGTACACGTCGGGGTCGACCGGGGAGCCGAAGGGCGTGGGGATCACCCAGGGCAACGTGGTGAGCTGCCTTGCGGGCCTGGTGGAAGCGGTGGGTGTGACGGCCCCGTGGCGAATGCTGGCGGGGACGTCGGTGAACTTCGACGTGTCCGTGTTCGAACTGTTCACGACGTGGACGACCGGCGGCAGCGTCGAACTCGTCCGGGACGTGCTGGCGCTGGCCGAGCGGGACCGCTGGGATGTCGACGTCCTCTCGACGGTGCCCTCCGCGTTTGCCGAGCTCCTCGACCAGGTGGCTCAGCGGATGAGCCCGCTCAGCCTCGTGTTCGCCGGCGAGGCCCTGCCCGGCCCGCTCGTGCGGCGCCTGCGCGAGACCTTCCCCGATGCGCGGATCGTCAACGGGTACGGGCAGAGCGAGTCCTTCTACGCCACCACCTGGGTGCTGGGCGAGGGCGATGAGGCGCCGCAGGACACCGCTGCCCCGATCGGTACGCCGCTGGACACCGTGCGGACCTACGTGCTGGGGCCCGGGCTCCTCCCCGTCCCGCCGGAGGTCGCCGGGGAGCTGTACGTGTCGGGTGGGGGCATCGGCCGCGGCTACCACCGTCGTCCGGCCATGACGGCCGAGCGGTTCGTCGCCAACCCCTACGGCCCGCCCGGGGCCCTCATGTACCGGACAGGTGACCTCGCCCGCTGGCGGGCCGACGGCGAACTGGAGTACGTCGGCCGCGCCGACACCCAGGTCAAGATCCGCGGATTCCGGGTGGAGCCGGGCGAGGCCGAGGCCGCGGTGAGCGCGCACCCGGAGGTCGCCCACGCGGCCGTCACGGCCCGCGACGTGCCCAGCGGGGGCAAGCAGCTCGTCGCCTACGTCGTGCCGGCCGGTTCGAGTGCCCCCAAAGCCGGGGTGCTGCGTGCCTGGACCGCGGAGCGGGTGCCGGAGTTCATGGTGCCCTCGGCCTTTGTCACGCTCGACCGGCTGCCGCTCGCGCCGAACGGCAAGCTGGACGCCAAGGCGCTTCCCGAGCCCGAGTTCGCCGGCGAGAGCTACCGTGCCCCGCGCACCCCGCAGGAGGAGAAGCTCGCGGTGCTGTTCGCACAGGTTCTCGACCTGGACAAGGTCGGAATCGACGACAACTTCTTCGACCTCGGCGGCCACTCCCTGCGCGCCACGCGGCTCATCAGCCTCATCCGCGCGGGCCTCGGTACGGAGCTGCCCATCCGCGCCGTCTTCCAGAACCCGACCATCGCCGAACTCTCTCGCAGCCTGCAGGACACGGCGGCTCCCGCCCGTCCCCGTCCCCGCCTGCGCCGGATGACCTAGGAGTAGACCGCCGTGATCCCCCTGTCGTATGCCCAGCGCCGGCTCTGGTTCATTCACCGCTTCGAGGGCCCGTCCGCGACGTACAACATCCCCCTGGTCCTGCGCCTGAGCGGAGACCTGGACACCGCCGCGCTGCGCGCCGCCGTGCGCGACGTCGTGGAACGGCACGAGAGCCTGCGTACGCTCATCACCGAGGACGCCGACGGAATTCCGTTCCAGCGGGTCGTCCCCCTCGACGAGGCGGACTTCGACGTGCCGGTGGTCGAGGTGGAGCCCGAAGCGCGCAAGGACGCCGTCGCGCACGCCGCCGCCCAGGTCTTCGACCTCGCCGCGGAGATCCCTTTCCGTGCCCGGGTCTTCCGCAGCGCCCCCGACGAGCACGTTCTCGTCCTCGTTCTCCACCACACGGCCGGGGACGGCGAGTCCGCGGCGCCGCTCGCGCGCGACATCTCCGCCGCCTACGCCGCACACCGCGAGGGCGCGGGCACGGCACCTGACTGGCCCGAACTCCCCGTCCGGTACGTGGATTACACGTTGTGGCAGCAGGAGCTGCTCGGTGACGAGGAGGATCCGGAAAGTCTGCTCGCGCGGCAGTTCGCCTACTGGCGGGACGAGCTGGCCGACGTGCCGCAGCCCCTGCCACTGCCCGCCGACCGCCCCCGCCCCCTGGCCGCCAGCTACCGGGGCGACTCGGTGCCCTTCACTCTCGACGCGGAACTCCTCGCAGCCGTCGAGGAGGTGGCTCGCGCGCGGTCCGCGACCGTGCCGATGGTCCTCCAGGCGGGGCTCGCCGTCCTGCTCGGGCAGCTCGGCAGCGGCGAGGACATCACCATGGGCTCGCCCATCGCGGGCCGCACGGACGAGGCACTCGCCGACATGGTGGGCTTCTTCCTCAACACCTGGGTGCTGCGTGTCGACCTGTCCGGCAACCCCACCTTCGACCAGGTACTGGACCGTGTCAGGGACAAGGCACTGGCTGCCTACGACAACCAGGACGCACCGTTCGAGCGGCTGGTGGAGTTGCTCAACCCCCACCGTTCCACCTCCTACCACCCCCTCTTCCAGGTCATGTTCGCCTGGCAGAAGGAATGGCCCTCCTTCGCGCTGCCCGGGTTGGCGGTGTCACTGGAACAGGTGGGCACCGACACGGCCAAGTTCGACCTCTCCTTCCACATGTCGGAGACCTCCATGCCAGGCGGCGGCCGTGGTGTGCGCGGCACGGTCGAGTACGCCACCGACCTGTTCGACCGCGGCTCCGCGCAGGCCATCGCCACACGGTTCGTGCGCGTCCTGCGTCAACTCGTCACCGCCCCCGGCCGGCCCCTCAGCGCACTGCGTGTCCTTACGGCGGATGAGTTTCGTGGGGTGTTGGGATGGGGTGCTGGGGAGTGTCGGGTGTTGCGGGAGGGGACGTTGGCGGGTGGGTTTGAGGAGCAGGTGGGGCGGTCGCCTGAGGGTGTGGCGTTGGTGTTTGAGGGGGAGTCGCTTTCGTATGGGGAGTTGAATGCGCGGGCGAATCGGTTGGCGCGTTGGTTGGTTGAGCGGGGTGTGGGTGCGGAGTCGTTTGTGGCGGTTCGTATGCCGCGGTCGTTTGATTTGGTGGTGGCGTTGTTGGGGGTGTTGAAGTCGGGGGCGGCTTATGTGCCGATTGAGGTGGATCAGCCGGCGGAGCGGGTGGAGTATGTGTTGGCTGATGCGGGTCCGGTGTTGGTGTTGGAGGGGTTGCCGGATACGTCGGGGTATGCGGCGGGTGATGTGGGTGTTGAGGTGTTGCCTGATCAGGCGGCGTATGTGATTTATACGTCGGGTTCGACGGGTGGTCCGAAGGGTGTGGTGGTGTCGCATCGTTCGATTATGAATCGGTTGGAGTGGGGTCATGGGGAGTTTGGTCTTGATGTTTCGCATCGGATGGTGTTGAAGACGTCGGTGGGTTTTGATGTGTCGGTGCCGGAGATTTTCTGGCCGTTGTTGGTGGGTTCGACGTTGGTGATTGCGCGTCCGGATGGGCATCGTGATCCGGCGTATTTGGCGGAGTTGATTCAGGAGGAGGGGGTTACTGAGGTTGATTTTGCTCCTTCGATGTTGGCTGCTTTTTTGGCTGAGCCGGCTGCGGGGCGGTGTACTTCGTTGCGTCGGGTGGAGGCTGCGGGTGAGGGTTTGCCGGTGGAGGTGGCGAATCAGTTTTTGGAGGTGTTGCCTGGGGTTGAGTTGCATAATTTGTATGGGCCGACGGAGGCGGCTGTTGAGGTGTCGTATTGGCGGCATCGGCGGGAGTCGGGTGTTTCGGGTGTGCCGATTGGGTTTCCGGTGTGGAACACGCGGTTGTATGTGCTGGATTCTGCGTTGCGTCCGGTGGCTCCGGGTGTTCCGGGTGAGTTGTATTTGGCGGGTGTGCAGTTGGCGCGGGGGTATGTGGGGCGTTGTGGGCTGACGGCTGAGCGTTTTGTGGCGGATCCTTTTGGTCCGGCGGGGTCGCGGATGTATCGCAGTGGTGATGTGGTTGCTTGGCGTGCGGATGGGGCGTTGGATTATATTGGTCGTGTTGATTTCCAGGTGAAGGTGCGGGGTTTCCGTATCGAGCCGGGTGAGATTGAGGCGGCGTTGTTGGCCCATCCCGGTGTCGCGCAGGCCTGTGTCATTGCCCGCGACAGCCGGGGCACGGGGACCATGGAGACCGGAAAGCAGCTCATCGCCTACCTCGTGGCGGCGACGGACGACGCCGAGAGCACGGCTCACGGCGACACCACTGGGGTGTCCGAAACCGAGCTGCGGGGCTGGCTGGCCGGGCGACTGCCGGAGTACATGGTCCCGGCCGCGTTCGTCGTGTTGGACGAGCTGCCGCTCAACTCCGCCGGGAAGGTCGACCGGAAAGCACTCCCAGAGCCCGCCTTCGCCGGCGGTGAGTTCCGGGCCCCCCGCAACCAGCTGGAAGAGGCGCTGGTAGAGGTCTTCGCCGAGGTGCTGGGCCTGAAACGGGTCGGCATCGATGACGACTTCTTCGCTGTTGGCGGTGACAGCATCCGCTCCATCCAGGTCGTCTCCCGGGCACGCGCGCGGGACGTGGAGGTCACCGCACGGCAGGTTTTCGAGCACCGCACGGTGGCGGAGCTGGCCGAGGCCGTGGCGCAGGCCGGTGTGGCGGCCGAGAGGAAAGTGCTCACCGAACTCGAGGGTGGCGGCGTGGGCACCGTGCCGTTCCTTCCCGCAGCGAGCTATCTGGCTGAACTGGGCGGAAACTCCGACCGTTTCGCGCAGTGGATGGCGTTCGAGTTGCCTGTGGGTATTGATCGTGAGGGTCTTGTGGCGACGGTGTCGGCTGTGGTGGATCGTCATGATGTGTTGCGGTCTCGGTTGGTTTGGGGTGTGGGTGGTGGTGTGTTGGAGGTGGTGGCGCCTGGGGGTGTGGATGTGGG
>NZ_JASKYT010000219.1:0-11803 GCF_041028275.1 Streptomyces sp. PU-14G | reverse complement strand
GCGTGTAGAGGCGCCGGCCGACGCCGAGCGCCCGCACCCCGGACAACCCTCCCCGAGAGAGCGCTCCGTCGGCCCGAACGCGCCCCTGTGCCACTCCATGTGTCACTCCGCGTAACCGACAGGAGACGTTTCCATGGTTCCGCTCGCTGTGCGCGCGGTCGCGTCCTGGCCCGCGCGACGCTGGGGCGTGGCGGTCGCTGCCGCCGCGCTGACCGCGCTCGTCGTGGGGGTTCCCACGGCCGTCATCCCGACCCCGCTGTTCAGCCGCGCTGTCGCCACCCCGTGGTGGGCCTGGCCGACGCTGGCGCTGACCGCTCTGCTCGCGGGGCTGCTGCTGGCGACGTACGTCCGCACGGCGGACCCGGCAGGCGGCCGGCTCTCCGCCGCGTCCGCCGCGTCCGTTGGGTCCGTTGCGACCGTTGCGACCACTGCGTCCCCGACCTCCGCTAGCTCCGCTACCTCCGGTGCGGGGTCCTCCGCCACGGAGACCTGGGTTTCGGAGTCTCCTGAGCCCCCGGAGTCTCCGGGCTCTCAGGAGGCCTCCGCCCGGCGGTCCTCCACCCGGCTGGGCACGGTCGGCGGGGCGCTGAGCTTCTTCGCCGTCGGCTGTCCCGTCTGCAACAAGCTGGTGCTGCTCGCGCTCGGGACCTCCGGCGCGCTCACCGTCTGGCAGCCGCTGCAGCCGGTGCTGGCCCTCGCGTCGTTGACGCTTCTCGCCGTGGCGACGGTGCGGAGACTGGCGGGCGAGGCCGCCTGCCCGGTCGCGTCCGCCGCCTGAGCGCCCGCCGCCCTCCCTCTTCTTCCCTCTCTTCACCCTCCCTCCAGGAGATCCGTATGCCTTCCACGAAGCCCCCGTCCAAGTCGTCCTCCAAGCCGTCCGCCAAGCCCTCCGCCAAGCCGTCCAAGACCTCCAAGCCCTCCAAGTCCTCCGCCGCCTCTTCCCCGCCCTCCGCCCGCTCCCGCAAGGGAGTCGTCATCGGCGCGCTGGTCGCCGTCGCCGCGCTGCTGGCCGGGTGGCTGTCGCAGTACGTGACCGGCGACGGCGCCGCGGGCTCGGGCGGTGGCGGCTCCGAGAAGAGCAACGCCGCCGTCGACAAGGGCCGGTCCGACAACACGGCGGCGGGAGATCCCGCGCTGATGAAGCTCGCGCGGCGGGACGCCGACGACCCCTTCGCACGCGGTGACGCCGACGCCCCCGTCGTGATGATCGAGTACGCCGACTTCGGCTGCTCGTTCTGCGGGAAGTTCGCCCGCGACACCGAGCCGAAACTGGTGGACAAGTACGTCGAGAAGGGCCTGCTGCGCATCGAGTGGCGCAACTTCCCCGTCTTCGGCAAGGGCTCCGAGCGCGCCGCGCTCGCGAGCTACGCGGCGGGCGAGCAGGGCCGGTTCTGGCAGTTCTACGACGCCGTCTACGCCGACAAGGGCAACGAGAAGAACGACTTCACCGACGCCCACCTGCACGAGATCGCCGAGGAGGCGGGCGTCAAGGACCTCGACCGCTTCGACCGCGACCGGGCGGGCGAGGCCGCCAAGAAGCTGCTCGACAAGGACCGCACCGAGGCGTACTCGCTCGGCGCGAGCGCCACCCCCGCCTTCCTCGTCAACGGACAGCCCATCGCAGGCGCACAGCCCGACGAGGTGTTCACCGACGCGATCGAGCGCGCCGCCGCGGCGGCGAAGAAGGGCGGAGCCGGCAAGGGGGCGGGGCAGGACTGATGGACGTCGGATACCTGGCCGCCTTCCTCGGCGGCCTCCTCGCCCTGCTCAGCCCGTGCAGCGCCCTGCTGCTCCCCGCCTTCTTCGCGTACTCGATCGACTCGAAGGGCAGGCTGCTCGCCCGCACCGGCATCTTCTACCTGGGCCTCGCCACGACGCTGGTGCCGCTGGGCGCCGCGGGCTCGTACGCGGGGCGGCTCTTCTACGGCCACCGCGACCTGCTGGTCTCGGCGGGCGGCTGGCTGATCATCGCGCTCGGCGTCGCACAGATCGTGGGCCTCGGTTTCGCGCCGCGCCGCCTCGCGGAGGCCTCGGGCCGCATCCGGCCGACCACCGCGCTGTCCGTCTACGCGCTCGGCGCGGTCTACGGGCTGGCCGGATTCTGCGCGGGACCGATCCTCGGCAGCGTGCTCACGGTCGCCGCCGTCAGCGGTAACCCCGTCTACGGCGGAATGCTGCTCGCCGTCTACGCGCTGGGCATGGCCGTCCCCCTGTTCCTCCTCGCGCTGCTGTGGGACCGCTTCCAGTTGGGTCGGCGGCGCTGGCTGCGCGGGCGGGAGATCGCCCTCGGCAGCCGGTTCCGGATGCACACCACCTCGCTGCTCTCCGGCCTCTTTTTCGTCCTGCTGGGCGTCCTCTTCCTGGCCTTCGACGGGGCGGCCGGACTGCCCGGGCTGACCGATGTGGACGGGGCGTTCGCGGCGGAGAACTGGGCCCGGCAGGTGGGCGACGCGGTGCCGGACGCGGTACTGCTCGCCGTGCTGGCCGCGGCGGCGTGCGCCGCCGCGCTCGTCGGCGTCCTGCGCGGACGCCGACAGGGCCGCCGCCAGCGGAACCCGGAACCGGACGCGGGTGCGGGTGCGGACGCGGGCCCGGACGCGGGCCGGGGCGAGGACCCCGACCCGGGCCCCGACCCGGGCGGGGGTCGGGGCCCGAGCATGGACCCGGTTCCTGGTCCGGACAGCGGTCCGGAACCCGGCACGGGCGCGGACGGCGATCCGCACGCGCGCGCGGACGCGTCCACCGATACGGACATGAACCCGGACGCCCGCGCGGGCACCTGACGTCCGGACACCCGGCCCCGGGGGTCCCTGCCTCCGGGGCACCTCACCTCCGGGGTGCCTCACCTGAGAGGCGCCTCACCTGAGAGGCACCTGAGAGGCACCTGACCCTGCGGCCGGGTGCCTCTCGGGGGGAGGCTGAGCGGATTGCCTGCCCATTATGCGGCGTATGTCCGCATAGTGTGACAGCTATGAGCGAGGAACCCGAGTGGTCCGAGCACCGCGCGGACCCGACACCGCCACCCCGTGCCCACGGCCGGCACGGCACCAAGCGCAGCCCCTCCGACCTGTGGCGGGACTTCAAGGAATCGCCGTTCCTCCCGGCGACCGTCCTGGTGCTGATTCTCGCCGCGGGCGCGGGCCTCTTCGCCGGTTCGTACACGTACGCGATGGCGAACCCCACTCCGCACCACGTGCCGGTCGCCGTCGTCGGCAAACCGGACAGCGCGAAGGACCGCAGCGCGTTCGTCGCCGGCATGGAGAAGGCGCTCGGGTCCTCCCTGGAACTGCGGCACTTCCGTACGCAGCAGAAGGCGCGGCAGGCCATCGAGGCCCAGAAAGTGTTCGCGGTCATGCGGGTGGAGCGGCCCGAGGGGGTGGAACTGGACGTCTCCAGCGCGTCGGGAGCCTCCGTCGCGCAACTGTTCCAACAAGCGGGGCCGAAGGTCGGCAAGAAGATCGATGTCCCCGTCCAGGTGCGTGACCTCAAACCACTGAACAAGGGCGACCCGCGCGGCTTGGCGATCTTCTACATCTCGCTGGCCGCCGTGATCATCGGTTTCGTCGGTGCCATCCAGCTCAGCGTCCACGCCCGCCGCCTCAACCCGCCCGAACGCATCGCCTACACCGTCGCCTACGCTCTCCTGGGCGGTTTCGTCATCGCCGCCGTCGTCGACTGGGGGCTCGGCGCGCTGGAGCTCCCCTTCGTCCACTCGTGGCTGATCCTGGCACTGACGATGTTCACCAGCGGCATGGTCTTCACCATGTTCAACACCCTCATCGGCCGCTGGGCCATGCTGCCCACCTGGGGCGTGATGGTGCTGCTGGGCAACCCCTCGTCGGGCGGCGCCGTCTCCTGGCCGCTGCTGCCCTCGGTGCTCGGCGAGATCGGCCGCTGGCTCCCGCCCGGCGCTTCCGTGAACGCCCAGCACACCGCCGTCTACTTCCCCGACCACCAGCTTCTCCAGCCGTACCTGGTCCTCGCCGTCTGGGCCCTGGTCTCCTGCGCCGTCTTCTGGACCTGGCGCCACCGCCACCCCGGCGGCCGAGACCGCACCGCCGCTCACGCCGCCGCCCCGGGCTGAACGGCCGGACCGGACACGAAGAGGCCCCCGTCCCAGCGGGACGGGGGCCTCTTCCATGCGGTGTGGCTGGGGCCGGGGTCGAACCGGCGACCTTCCGCTTTTCAGGCGGACGCTCGTACCAACTGAGCTACCCAGCCGCAGCGGTCCTGACGGGATTTGAACCCGCGGCCTCCACCTTGACAGGGTGGCGAGCACTCCAAACTGCTCCACAGGACCAAGCGTTCGTGCGAGCTCCAGTCTCGCACAGTGCGACGAGTGCTCCCAACCGGCTTTCACCGGCTTCGCGGGCGCTTCCCACCAGGGGTGACGTCGCCGGAAAAGAGTAACAGACCCGAGGGGTCGCGCCGTACCAACACTGCTTCGGGCGGGGACAGCGGCAAGCCTCTGGCGGCCGGTCGGCCGGTCGACCGTGGCGGGCATGTCGACCGGTGAGCGGGGCGTCCTCGAAGGTGTGCACCTCCCTGCGCGAACATGTTCGCTACGATGAGCGTCGTGGGTGTGAGAAGAGAGCCGGTCAGCCGCCGGGAGCGTCCGGCCAAGCCTGCCCTGTCCCGGCGCGGAATCGTAGACACGGCCGTGCGGATCATGCGGGCCGAAGGGCTGGAGAAGGTCACGATGCGCCGCTTGGCGCAGGAGCTGGACACCGGTCCGGCCTCGCTCTATGTGTACGTTGCCAACACGGCCGAGCTGCACGCGGCCGTCCTGGACGCCCTGCTCGGCGAGGTCGACCTGACCGGCCGGGAGGGCGACAAGGATGGCAAGGGCGACAGGGGCGACAGGGGTGGCGAGGACGGCAAGGACTGGCGCGGCCAGCTCCGCGCCGTCATGACCTCCTACACCTTGGTGCTCTTCGAGCACCCGCAGCTCGCCCGGTCCGCTCTTGTCGCCCGGCCGAGCGGTGAGAACTACCTGCGGCTGGTGGAGCGCATCCTCGACCTCCTCTCCCGCAGCGGCGCCAGCCGCGAGCAGGTCGCCTGGGGGGTGGACAAGCTCCTCCAGGACGCGACGGCCACCGCCGCCGAGCAGGCGACGCGTGAGCACGGCCCCCACCCCGAAGACGACTGGCGCGCGGCCGTCGGCGTGCTACACGCTGTGGACGAGACGACGCATCCGGCGATCAGCGCACACATACCGCATCTGGTCAGCGGCACGGCCGAGGACCGGATGCGCTGGAGCTTCGACGTGCTCGTCAACGGCATCACGGGCACCTCTGTGCCCGGCCAGGCCGACTGAGCCCCACGGGCCCGGCCGCCGCCACGCTGGTGGGCGTCGCTCACCGGGCCCCGCGCCCCTTCTGTGCCGGGTCCCGTCCCGGCCCGTCCCGCCCCAGCCCGTCGCGCACTCATTCGTGCCCGCATGCATGCGCCTCGCTGAACGTGGCCGACGTGGCCGACGTGGCCGCTTCCCGGCCAGCCGCATGGTGCTGCTGTCCCCTCCCTGACGGGTGCCGGCGTAGGCGGCCGACTCTCCGGTACGCCCGCGCACCCTCGCCCTCGCTCCCCGAAGAGGCCCAACCCCCGGAGCTTTCGGCGTGCCCAGGGGCGCCGGCACACGAAGTGATCACGGCGATCCATGCGGCAGCCGACCCGGCTCGCCCCGCACCCACTACCCGGCCAGCTGCCGCGAACGCGGTCGTTGCGAACGCGTCTGTTCCGACCTTGCTCGTAACGAACACGTTCGTTACGCTGTGAGTGACGGACCGGTACCCGGCAGGAGCGTGCGGAAGCGCATGGCCGAGTGGGCGCCGACCCGCTCCGGCATCGTGCCGTCCGCGGCGGCGGTCACGGTGCCGGGTCCGGGCCGGTCCCGTGCCGGATGTGCGCTCTCGGTGCCGGTCAGCGGGTTCTGGCCGCGCCACGGCCGCAGGCCGAACCGACATGCAGCGCCGCACACCATTCACTACACCCGAAGGAGCAGGTCATGAACGAGATCACCCATGTTGCCGACGACACGACTGCCGAAGCGGTGCCCGTACTGATCGTCGGCGGCAGCCTGGTAGGGCTGTCCGCCGCGGTCTTTCTGACCTGGCACGGCGTTCCGGTCGTCTTGGTCGACAAGCACCACGGCAGCTCCCCGCATCCGCGTGCGATCGGCTTCACCACCCGCACGGTGGAGCACTTCCGGCAAGTGGGGGTCGACGTGCCGCCGTCGCAGCAGGGCATGAAGCCGCCGCGGCGGGCGCGGGTGGAGAGCCTGACCGGTACGTGGCTGGAGGAGTACCCGTGGACACCGGGCGGCGAGGGCGCCTACGGCGCCGAGGACTCGCCGGTACACGCGATCGCGATCACCCAGGACAAGCTCGAACCCCTCCTGCGGGACCGGTCGGCCGAGCTGGGCGCGGACCTGCGGCTGGGTACCGAACTGATCGGCTTCGTCCGGGACGACGACGGCGTGACTGCGACACTGCGTCGCCGCGACGACGGCCACGAGTACCGCCTGCGCGCCCAGTACGTGGTGGCCGCGGACGGCGCGACCAGCGCCATGCGCGAGAAGCTGGGCATCGCCCGTCACGGGGCGGGCCCGCTGTCGGTGCAGCGCAGCATCCTGTTCCGTGCGCCCTTGGACGAGTATCTGCGGCATGGTGTGGTCCAGTTCGAGATCGAGCAGCCGGACCTGAAGGCGTTCTTGACCACCTACTCCGACGGGCGGTGGGTGCTGATGCTCAGTGACGACATCGAGCGTGACACCGACGAGCAACGGCGGGTGGTGCAGCAGGCGCTCGGCCGTACCGACATCCCCGTCGAACTGGTGACCACCGGCCGCTGGGACCTGGCCGGGCTGATCGCCGACCGCTTCTCCGACGGCCGAGTGTTCCTCGTCGGCGACGCCGCCCACCAGTTGCCGCCCAACCGCGGCGGTTTCGGCGCCAACACCGGAATCGACGACGCGCACAACCTGGCCTGGAAACTGGCCGCCGTGCTGGCCCGGAGGTCTGAGCCCCGGCTCCTGGACACCTACGACGCCGAACGTCGGCCCGTGGCGGACCTGCGCCATGACCAACTGTTCGCACGCGCCGACTACAAGGCCTACCGGACGGCCCCCACAGCAGACGTGCCGGTGCTCGACGACGCGTCCGTCGAACTCGGCCAGCTCTACCGCTCGGCCGCGGTGCTGGGCGCGGACGCCGACCTGCCGCCCGCGCGGCGACCGGCGGAGTGGTCCGGCCAGCCCGGCACCCGGGCCCCGCACCTGTGGGTCACCGTCGACGGCGAGGAGCGCTCGACGCTGGATCTGTTCCGGCGCGCCTGGGTGCTGCTGTCCGAGGACGAGCGCTGGGCCGCCGCCGCGGCCCGTGCCGCCGAGCGGTCGGGCATCCTCGTCACGTTCGTAGGCATCGGCACCGACGCGAGTCCGGTGGAGCCCAACGCCTTCCGTGCCGCCTACGGCCTCGACTCCACCGGGGCCGCCCTGGTCCGGCCCGACGGCTACGTCGCCTGGCGCGCCGTCACCGCCCCGGACGACCCCGCCCAAGCGCTCAACGCCGCGTTGGACGCTACCGCTGCCGCTGTGCCCACCCACACCATCGAGACAACGGCAACGGAGTCCTGAGCATGACCGCCACCACGCTTGAGGAACGTATCCTCCGCCTCGAAGACATCGCAGCGATCCGTGACCTGACCGCCCGCTACGCCGACGCGATCAACAAAGGGTGGAACGGCAAGACCGTCGACGCCGACGCGATCCCGAACCTCTTCGCGGCCGACGCTCGCTGGGAAAGCTTCGACGGCGAGGTGACCCACGGCGCCGGTCTCTCCCACGGGATCGGTGGGGTAGGGGACGTCATCCGCGATGGCAACCCGCGTGCGACCGCGACACCGTTCCTGGTGACGGCGATGGTCTTGCCCTGGGTCGCCGCCTCGTAGGCGGCGCGCCAGGCAGCGTCACACTTCAGTACATCTCCACGCCGTCAGAGGTCGTCGGGCAGCAGTCGGAACGCCTTGTGGCCGGTCAGCGGCCGGATCATGCGGAAGTGGCGGTCGGTGGTGAACAGCACATCGGTGCCGTACGCGGCTGCCAGGGCGACGTTCATGGCGTCCGTCATCCCGATCCCTTTACCTCCGTCCGTGTCCGCGTAGCCCTCAGCGACGGCGATAGCCGCAGACAGGTGGGTGGCCACTGACGGTACCTCGAATCGGCGAGTGAGCGTGTAGCGCTCGACGAACCGTGCCGCGGTCAGGGCCTTGCGGGCCCCGGCACGGGCAGAGATCAAGTAGTCCAGCTCGGCCAGGACCATGGGCGAGATGACGAGGTGGCTGATCGCCGCGAGCCCGTCCTTGTGCGCCTTGTGCTCCGCAAGGTGTGGATCGAGGAGCCGGTAGAGGGCATTGGTATCGGCAATCGCGATCACGAAGACGTTCCCATCCCCTTCAGCACGTCCTCGATCTCGTCATTGCTGAGATCGGGAAGGCCGAGGTCGGGAAGGTCGATCTCCCCCATGGGGTCGGTGGGGTAAGGGGGGACGTCATCCGCGATGGGCACCACGCGTGCGACAGCGACACCGTTCTTGGTGACAGTGATGGTCTCACCCTGGCTCGCCGCTGCGAGGATCTGGGACGACTTCTGATTGAACTCCCGGGCCGTGGTCTCCATGTAGTACATGTTACTACCGTCGTGCGTTTTCTTCCCGCCGCGGAAGACCTCGCTGTGCTGCGCGGCGGATGTGTCACCGGGACCGGGCTTACAGACCGTGTTCGTCCATCAGCCGCATCAGGTTGCGCTTGCGCTTGCGGGTGGTGCGCAGGGCGGTGACGTACGCGGTGCACTCGTGTGGTGTGCTCAGGCGGCGGTGGCAGTCGCGCATGCTCAGCAGCAGGCTGACGAACTGTTCGTACGGTGTTGCCGGTCTGGCGGGTGAGCGGTTCGGCCAGGCGGAGGTAGACGCTGAGTGCGTCGGCGGGACGGTAGGCACGGGCCTGGTCGGCGAGGGCGAGCCACTGCCGCTCGTCGGCGCCGGTTTCCGTGGCGGCGCGCCAGGCAGCGTCGGTGTCCGTGTCGTCGAGCAGGGCATCGATCAGGACGGGGCCGGCGTGCCGGCGCTCCTGCGGTCGCTCGGCGTCGGCGCGCAGCAGGGCCGGCGCCTCCACGCGTTCGTCCTGCCAGCAGTGGGCTGCTCGCGCGGCGGCGCGCAGTTGCCGATAGGCGGACAGGGAGCGGCGAGCACTGAAGTGGTCCCGGCGCAGGGCGACCGATTCGGGAAGTCGGCCCGCCCGCGCGTAGCGGTCACAGAGATAGTCGATGAGAGCGGTATCGACGTCGGCGAAGTCCCCGACGTCCCGGAGGGCGCGCTCCGCCCAGCTCAGGGCCTCCTCGGAGCGTCCTGCGGTGTCCAGCTCCCCGGCGATGACCAGGTGGGTGTTGCCGGAAGGCGCGAGGTCGGCCGCGTGCATCGCGACCACTGCGTCGACGTCGCCGCCCGTCTTGGCCAGGCGCTTCACCAGGTATTTTTCGGCCCAGCCCGTGCGGCCGACTCCACCCCTGCTTGTGCGACCGCGAGCTTAGGCCCACAGGCCAGCTCGCTCCGCCGATCCGTCGAGAAGCAGTCTCATGGACGACCTGCACCCGCACGGGTCATCGCTGCCGTCGCGACCGATCGAGAACGAGGAAACCCGGCAACGCAGAGTGACCACCGAAGGCCGGATAGTTCCTTACCAAGTGACGGCTGCTGGGGAATCCCATGTCAACTGGTCGCCGACAGCCCACAGTTCGAACGAACTGCTTCATCTGCAGCGGCGGGGAGAAGCGCTACCCCGAGCCCGCGCAAAATGATCCACCAGCACGGGACTGGAGGAGAGGTTGGAAGCCGAATACGCCCAGGTCGCAGCGGTCCTTGATTGCTCGTGTCAGCACCCTGGTGATGACACGCCGACACATGAAAACGGGACAAAAGAACCCCCTGGCTGCGTTTCCGCAGGTCAGGAGGGTCTCAATGGGTGCCCCCAACGGGATTCGAACCCGTGCTACCGCCTTGAAAGGGCGGCGTCCTGGGCCACTAGACGATGAGGGCGAGTGGCTTCACCATGCGCCTGAACAGCGCCACGGCAGGCTCCGGCAGCATATGGGATGCGTGGACGGTTCGCCAAAACATATGCGGGCGGCACAGGGGCCACCGTCGCACCCGAGCTCAGCGGCCGGTCGCCGGGCTGGTGCCGGTCGACGTGGACGACGGTGACGAGGGCGACGGCGACGACGGGGACAGCGAGCGGGAGGGGGAGCCCCCCCCCCCCCCCCCCCCCCCCCGGCTTCACCTCTTCCGGCAGGTGCCGGGAGACCTCGGCCTTGGACAGTCCGAGGCCGCCCAGGGTGATCTCGTCCCACGCCTGGAGCCGGTCGGTGTCCCTGTCCAGGTAGAGAACGGACGCCTGCACCTTGTCCGGTTTCTCTCCCTCGACGGCGCGCAGCCCGCTGCCGCCGGTCGAGCCCTGCGTCATCAGCCGGGTGTCGTGCGGCAGCACCTCCGTCTTCCGGTTGTGCGTGTGCCCGGCGAGCGCGAGCGGGACGAGCCCGTCGGTCTGCTCGGCCAGTACCGGGTTGTGGCCGACGGCGATGTCGACCGGGGTTCCGGCGGCTTGCTGGGCCCGTAGCGTGGCGGCCAGCTTGCGTCCCTGGGCCCGCTCCGCGGGGTCGCCCTCGGGTACGACGGAGCGGTCCGGGGTGAACTGCGGGTCGCCCCAGCCGGAGAGGCGCAGCCCCGCCACGTTCACCGGCTTCCCCGAGTCGAGCACGTGGACCTCTGCACCATCCTCGCCGTCCAGCTTCTCGACGGCCTTCTGCGTGGTGTCGGAGTCGTGGTTGCCGCGGACCCACACGTAGGGGGCTCCGAGGTCGGTAATCGGGTCGAGGAAACCGTTCTCGGCGGCCGTGCCGTGATCCATGGTGTCGCCGCTGTCGATGATCACATCGATGTCGTACTGCTCGACCAGGGAGCGGACGATGTGCCAGGCGGCCGGATTGAGGTGGATGTCGGAGACGTGCAGCACCCGCGTCGTCGAGGGGTCGGGCTGGTACGCGGGCAGGGTGGACGTCGCGTCGTAGAGCTTGGTGACGTTCGTCACCAGGCGGGCCAACTCCTTCTGGTAGACGTCGAACTCGGTCGCGATGCTGCGCGCGTTGCCCACCACCTGCGGCGCGCTCGCCAGCAGCCCGGAGAACTTCGGCTCCAGCACCGATTTCGGGTTCCATGTCGCCGCCGCCGTCCCGGCCGAGGCCACCAGCAGGGCGAGGGAGAGCCCGCCCGCGCGCAGCGCCGTGCCCGGACGGCGGTAGACGGCCAGCGCGAGCGCGCACGAGCCGGTCAGCACCGCGACGGCCGAGCGCAACCCGAGGTCGAGCGCCCCCGCGAGGACGTCCTCGCCGATCTCGTCGTCCAGCCCCTCGATCCGCTCCGGATGGTTGACGAGCGCCGCGGAGCGTTCCTGGTCGAGTTGGTCCACGTCCACGTCCAGCCGCAGCGGCGCGGCATGGCTGCGCAGCTCCAGCGCGCCCAGTGGCGAGACGTTCACCTTGGTGCCCCCGGTGAGGGAGGGCCGCAGGGTCATCGTCGTGTCGACGGGACCGACCGGCGTGCGGACGTTGCCGACGACCAGCAGCCCCAGCCAGCCGCCGAGCAGCGTCACGACGACGAGGCACGCGGCGCGCCGGTACGGGTGCGTTCGCGCACGCCGGCGCTCCGCGCGCGGGGCCGCGCGCGGGGTCGAGCGCGTGTGCGGGTCCGTGTGCGGG
>NZ_JASKYT010000218.1:0-10738 GCF_041028275.1 Streptomyces sp. PU-14G | reverse complement strand
GTCGTCACACGGGGCAAGGACGGCCGCTACCGCCCCCCCACCCTCTGGACGTCCCCGCACCGGGGCAGCCGGCGCGGCACGGCGCGGTGCGTACCGCGGTCGGCTGGAGCCACGAACTGTGCCGCCCCACCGAACGCCTGCTGTGGGCCCGGCTGACCGCCTTCCCCTGCGGATTCGACGCGGCCTTCGCCGAGCAGGTGTGCACCGGCGGCCCGTTGCACCCCCGGGAGCTGCGCTCCTGCCTGGCGGGGCTGGTGAACAAGTCGGTCGTCACACGGGGCAAGGACGGCCGCTACCGGCTGCTGGACACCATCCGCGAGTACGGCCGGATGTGGCTGCGGGAACTGGGCGAGGAGGAACACGTCGCCGACCGGCACTCCCGGGTGGTGCTGGAGCTGTCCCGGCTGGCCCGCGACGAGTGGCTCAGCTCCCGCCAGCACGACTGGTACGCGCGGCTGGAGAGCCTGTACCACGACATCCGCGAAGCCCTGCGGTACCTGCTGGGCGCCGACCCGGAGGCGGCACTGGAGCTGGCCGGGAACGTGGCGTTCTTCTGGGTGTGCTGCGGCCACCTGTACGAGACCGACCACTTCCTGCAGCTCGCGCTGGCTGCCACCGGCCGCCCAGGGCCCCGGCGGACGCAGGGCCTGTGGTCGCTCGGGCTGGCCCACGTCCTCCAGGGCGACCACGCCACGGGACGCAAGTACGCCGCCCTCACCAGGGAGTCGGCGTGCGCGACGGGTGACGCGGAAGGGCTGCGCCAGGCCGCCTACCTGGACGGTCTGGCCGCTCTGCTGACCGGCCGCCCGCTGGCCGCCCTCGCGAGGGCCGACGAGGCCCTGCGCGGCGCCACGGGCCCTGACGCCTCCGGTTTCGGCGGCACGCTCTGCCGCCTGGTGCGGGTCTTCGCGTTCACCGGCGCGGGACGGCTGAAGGAGGCGCGCGAGACGGCCGAGACGCTGCGCCGCGCATGCGTGCGCACGGGGGAGTACTGGACGCGCTCCTACACCGACTACCAGCTGGCGCTGATCGCCCTGTTCGAGGGCAGGGCGGCCGAGGCGACCACGCACGCGCGGGACATGCTGGCTGCCAAACGCCGCCTCGGCGACCGCTTCGGCATCGCGCTGGGCCTGGAGCTGCTGGCCGCCTCCTGGGCGGAGCGCGGCGCCCCGCGGCACGCGGCACTCGCCTACGGCGCCAGCGCGCAGCACTGGGAGATCGTCGGCCACCACCAGCGCGGCACCCCCGAGGTCGCGCCGTTGCGGGAGCGGGGGCAGGCGGCGGCCCGCACACGCCTCGGCACGGCGGAGTACGCCGCGCTGTTCGAGCGGGCACTGCGCGCCGACCGCGACCAGGTGGTGACCTGGGCGACCGACCCGAAGCCCGCACCGCATCTGTGAGGCGCCGGGCCGCCTGGCCCTGGCGTGAGGCGCCGGGCGCCGCCCTGCGAAAAAGCTCCCCCGACCCGCGTTCTCGCAGGTCGGGGGAGCTGATCGACGTGGAGCCAAGGGGAGTCGAACCCCTGACATCTGCCATGCAAAGACAGCGCTCTACCAACTGAGCTATGGCCCCGTCCGCACCAGGATACGCGCTCTCGCGCACTCCTTCCGACCGGGTATCGCCCGCACCCGTCGCCGTCCGTAGGATGCACGGCAAGTTCGCGCGAGCGAAGTGACACAGGGGAGCCCAGGGGAGACCTCATGGACGCAGCAGCACAAGACGCGACGGCCAAGGCGCGCGAGCTCCAGAGTCAGTGGTACGGCGAGCCGTTGGGGACTCTGTTCCGCCGGCTGATCGACGACCTCGGCCTCAACCAGGCCCGCCTCGCGACGGTGCTCGGACTGTCCGCGCCTATGCTTTCGCAGCTCATGAGCGGGCAGCGCGCAAAGATCGGCAATCCGGCCGTCGTCCAGCGCGTGCAGGCCCTCCAGGAGCTGGCCGCGGAGGTGTCGCGCGGCGACGTGAGCGCGGCCGACGCGACGGGGCGGATGGACGAGATCCGGCGTACGGCGGGCGGCAGTGTGCTGAACAACGCCGCGCAGGCGGCTCCCTCCGGCAGTTCGCAGACCCCCGTCAAGCGTGTCGTGCGGGAGATCCAGGCTCTGCTGCGCTCGGTCTCGGACGCCGCCGACATCATCGACGCCTCGAACGCGCTGGCCCCCTCGCATCCGGAACTGGCCGAGTTCCTGCGGGTCTACGGCGCGGGCCGCACCTCGGACGCGGTCAAGCACTACGAGGCGCACCAGAACTGAGCGGCCCCGCGCTCACTCCCCGCGCCCCGCATCCCCTGGGCCGCGTCGCGAGCGCCCCGCCCCGCCCGTCCGCCTGTCCGCCTGTCCGCTCGCCCGGCCTGTCCGCCCGGCGCGCAGGCCGGGCCCGGCCACGACGAAGGCCCTGACCGCTCGGGGCGGTCAGGGCCTACTGAAACTCGTCTGGCGTTCGCTGTCGGCCGGGCTCACACACCCGAACCTGCGGGCACGGAGTCGGTCGCCTCCGTCCACAGGTCCTGCTCGGCGCGGTCCGCCTGGATCTGGCGGTACACGAGGAGACCGCCGACTGCGGCCAGTGCGACCAGGATCAGCTTCTTCACCGCGCTACCTCGTCCTTCATAGACATTCGACTTCCTGGCGGCCGATGATACCCAACGGCCCCGACGGACAAAGGGGTCGGCCCGGCCGGATCCCGGCGCGCCTTCAGGCCGTGCGGGAACGCTTCTTCCGCTTGGTGCGGGAACGCTCCTGCAACTGGAGCTCCCGCTCGGCGCCCGGCACGCCCTCGGCGAGCTGCCGGCCGCGTTCCCGCTCCGCGTTGAACTCCGCGCCCAGCAGGATGGCCAGGTTGGTCAACCACAGCCACACCAGGAAGACGACGATCCCGCCGAGCGCCCCGTAGGTCTTGTTGTAGGAGCCGAAGTTCGCCACGTAGAACGCGAAGCCCACCGACGCGACCAGCCAGATGACCAGCGCCAGCACGGCGCCGGGGAGCACCGAGGCGAAGCCGCGCAGCTTGGCGTTGGGCGAGGCGTAGTACAGCACGGCGATGATCAGGATGACGACCAGCACCATCACCGGCCACTTGGCCCAGTTCCACGCCGTGACCGCCGCGTCACCGGCTCCCAGCGCGTCCCCGGCCTTCTTCGCCAGCGGCCCGCTGACCACCAGGGCGATCAGCACGGCCGCCTGGAGCAGCACCGCGATCAGCGTCACCACCAGCTGTACGGGGCGCAGCTTGAAGAAGGAGCGGCCCTCCTCGACCTCGTAGATCACGTTCGAGGCCCGGATGAAGGCCCCCACGTATCCGGAGGCCGTCCACAGCGCGCCCAGTGCGCCGACGATCAGCAGGATGGTCGGTGTTCCCGAGCCGGACGCCATGGACTCGATCGGTTTCTTGAAGGTGTCCACGGCCGAGGCGGGGCCGATCGAGCTGACCAGGTCGGTCAGCGTGCTGACGATCTTCTTCGGGCTCATCACGAGGCTGACCAGTGAGATCAGCGCGATCAGAGCGGGGAAGATCGACAGGACCGCGTAGTAGGTGAGGGCGGCGGCCGAGTCGGAGAGGTTGTCCTCCTTGAACTCGGTCAGCGTCCGTTTCAGCGTCTGCCCCAGCCCGCCGCGCCGCTGGTGCGCGGGCCCCTCGGGCCGACGCCCCGAGGTCTTCTCCCGCTGCGCCTCGTCCACGGGTCCGGGCCCGCCCTCGGGCCCGCCACCGGGCTCACGTCCGCCCTCCGGCCTGCCTCCCGGACCGGCCTTCGGCGCGTTCTCCGGACCGTTCGCCGACCCGCCGGCCGACCCGTTCGCCGGGCCGCCGGCCGGACCGTTCGCCGGCCCGCCGGTCGGACCGTTCGTCGGTGGGTTCCGCGGCTCCCGCTCCGGCTCCGGCTCGGGCTGGGGACTGGTCATCACAGCACTCCGCTCGCCGAGGAGACGTCGGTGCTCCCGACGTCCAGGACGGGCTACCGGTACCAGGCCGGGAGGCGGGGCAAACGTCACCGCACGGCGCGCTGCCCGCCCGGCGCGGAGACCGTCCACGGCTCGCTGTAGCGGGACGCCGCGTCGGCGGCGAGCGCGGAGAGGGGACCGGCGAAGGAGCCCTCCGTGACGGACCTGGTGTCGTTGTCGGACACGCCCCCGCCCGAGGGCCCGAACGGCGCGTGGGCCACTGCGGTACCGGCCGTCCCGAGGGCGAGGGCGGCGACCGCTCCGGCGGCGCTCACAACGGTACGCATGCGCATGGTTTCTCCCTGGTCAGGCGGACGGCTACGTGGAGGAAGGCTGACCGCGGCGGGCGCCGAACAGTCCCGTCGGCCGCGCCTTCCACCCGATGAGCGCACCCGGCAAGACCGCCGGACACGCCGGGGAGGGGCCCGCACACACGACGAAGACCCGTCCCCCTTCGAGGGGGCCGGGCCTTCGTGTGCTTCGGTGCGGCTACCAGGACTTGAACCTGGGGCCTCTTCCTTATCAGGGAAGCGCTCTAACCGTCTGAGCTATAGCCGCTCGCTGCACCGAAAGATTAGCGCACTCGGGGCCGTGGTCCCAAATCGGTTTCCCCACCGTCCCGACGAGGGACTACTCGTCCTCCGCGAGGGTCAGCTCGACACCGCCGACGAAGCCCGCGGAGAGGTTGTAGATGAAGGCACCGAGGGTGGCCAGGGCCGTGGCCAGGACGACGTTGATCAGCGCGATGAGCGAGGTGAAGACCAGGACGCGGGGCAGCGAGAGGAAGGTCTCCAGATCGAAGCCGCCGTTGCCGTCGGCGCTGGTGGCCTCGCTGACGGTGCCGCCCAGGGTGGAGAAGACGCCCATCGCGTCCATCACCATCCACAGCACGGCCACCGCCACCACGGTGCACAGCCCCAGCGCCACGGCCAGCAGGAAGCTGACCTTCATCACCGACCACGGGTCGGCCTTGGCCACCCGCAGCCGTGCCTTGCGCGTCCGCGGCACCGTGCGGGCCCCGGTACGGGGCTTGCGCACGGTGCCGGACTGCCCCGATCCCTTGTCCTCCTGCGGGGAGGGGTAGGCCTGGGGCGGCCGGTGCGGCTGCTGCTCGGGCTGCGTCGGGGATGGTGGCTTGGCCTGCGGCTGAGGCTGCGGTTGCGCCTTCGGCTGAGGCTGAGCACCACTCACGCCCTGCTCCTCGTCCTCGTCGTCCTGGTCGTCCCAGTCGGTACTAGTCTTCGTCGGAGCCGGGCGCGTCCTGCGGCTCCCCCTCCTCGGGGTCGCCCACCGCGGCCTCCACTTCCTCGGCCTCACGACCGGCCTCGGCGTTGCGTGCGACGCCGACGACCGCGTCCTTCTTGCCCAGGTTGATCAGTTGGACGCCCATGGTGTCACGGCCTGTCTCGCGCACCTCGCTGACCCGCGTGCGGATCACACCGCCGCCGAGGGTGATGGCGAGGATCTCGTCGCTCTCCTCGACCACCAGCGCCCCCACGAGCTCGCCACGGTCCTCCACGATCTTCGCGGCCTTGATGCCGAGTCCGCCGCGGCCCTGGACCCGGTAGTCGTCCACGTTCGTCCGCTTCGCGTACCCCCCATCGGTGGCCGTGAAGACGAACGTACCCGCCCGCACGACATTCATCGAGAGCAGTTCGTCCTCCTCGCGGAAACTCATCCCCTTCACACCGGAGGTGGCGCGGCCCATCGGGCGCAGCGACTCGTCGGTCGCGGTGAAGCGGATGGACTGCGCCTTCTTGCTGACCAGCAGCAGGTCGTCGTCGGAGGAGACCAGCTCGGCGCCGATCAGCTCGTCGTCCCGGCCGTCGTCCATCTGACGGAGGTTGATGGCGATGACGCCGCCGGAGCGGGGCGAGTCGTAGTCCTTGAGCGGAGTCTTCTTCACCAGCCCGGACTTGGTGGCCAGCACCAGGTACGGGGCCGCCTCGTAGTCGCGGATGGCCAGGATCTCGGCGATCTGCTCGTCGGGCTGGAAGGCCAGCAGGTTGGCCACGTGCTGGCCGCGCGCCTCGCGCCCCGCGTCCGGCAGCTCGTAGGCCTTGGCCCGGTAGACGCGGCCCTTGTTGGTGAAGAACAGCAGCCAGTGGTGGGTGGTGGAGACGAAGAAGTGGTCGACGATGTCGTCCTCCTTCAGCTTCGTGCCCCGCACCCCCTTGCCGCCGCGCTTCTGGGCGCGGTAGTCGTCGGTCTTGGTGCGCTTGACGTAGCCGCCACGGGTGATCGTGACGACGATGTCCTCCTCGGCGATCAGGTCCTCGATGGACATGTCGCCCTCGAAGGGGATCAGCTGGGTGCGCCGGTCGTCACCGAACTTGTCGACGATCTGGCGCAGCTCGTCGCCGATGATCTGGCGCTGCTTCTCGGGGGAGGCCAGGATCGCGTTGTACTCGTCGATCTTCGCCTGGAGCTCGTCGTGCTCGGCGGTGATCTTCTGCCGCTCCAGGGCCGCGAGCCGGCGCAGCTGCATCTCCAGGATCGCGTTGGCCTGGATCTCGTCGATCGTCAGCAGCCCCATCAGGCCCTCGCGGGCCTCCTCGACGGTCTGGCTGCGCCGGATCAGTGCGATGACCTCGTCGATCGCGTCCAGTGCCTTGAGCAGACCGCGCAGGATGTGGGCCCGCTCCTCGGCCTTGCGCAGCCGGTAGCGGGTGCGGCGCACGATGACGTCGATCTGGTGGGCGACCCAGTGCCGGATGAAGGCGTCCAGCGACAGCGTGCGCGGCACGCCCTCGACCAGGGCCAGCATGTTGGCGCCGAAGTTGGTCTGCAGATCGGTGTGCTTGTAGAGGTTGTTGAGGACGACCTTGGCCACCGCGTCCCGCTTCAGGACGATGACCAGGCGCTGCCCGGTGCGCGAGGAGGTCTCGTCGCGGACATCGGCGATGCCGCCGATCCGGCCGTCCTTGACCAGGTCGGCGATCTTCAGCGCCAGGTTGTCCGGGTTGACCTGGTAGGGCAGCTCGGTGACGACCAGGCACTGGCGGCCCTGGATCTCCTCGACCTCCACCACGGCCCGCATCGTGATCGAGCCGCGCCCGGTGCGGTACGCCTCCTCGATGCCCCTGCGGCCCACCACGAGCGCCCCGCTGGGGAAGTCGGGGCCCTTGATCCGCTCGATGAGGGCTTCCAGCAGCTCCTCGTTGGACGCGTCCGGGTGGTCCAGATACCACTGGGCGCCGGCGGCGACCTCGCGCAGGTTGTGCGGCGGGATGTTGGTCGCCATGCCCACCGCGATCCCGGCGGAGCCGTTGACCAGCAGGTTGGGGAAGCGCGCCGGCAGGACCGTCGGCTCCTGGTTGCGGCCGTCGTAGTTGTCCTGGAAGTCGACGGTCTCCTCGTCGATGTCCCGGAGCATCTCCATGGCCAGCGGCGCCATCTTGCACTCGGTGTACCGCATGGCCGCGGCCGGGTCGTTGCCCGGCGAGCCGAAGTTGCCGTTGGAGTCCACCAGCGGCATCCGCATCGACCACGGCTGCGCCAGCCGCACCAGCGCGTCGTAGATCGAGGTGTCGCCGTGCGGGTGGTAGGTGCCCATGACGTCGCCGACGACGCGGGCGCACTTGTAGAAGCCCTTCTCGGGGCGGTACCCGCCGTCGTACATCGCGTACAGCACCCGGCGGTGCACCGGCTTGAGGCCGTCGCGGATGTCGGGCAGCGCACGGCTCACGATGACGCTCATCGCGTAGTCGAGGTAGGAGCGCTGCATCTCCGTCTCGAGGGCGACGGGCTCGACGCGGGCGCCTGCCTCGGTGTCCACGAGCGCGCTGTCGGGCGCGGGCGCGTTCTCGGGCGTGGGCTCGTCAGGGGTGGTGGGGGTCTCGTCGGCCATGTCTGAAGATCAAGTCCTTCTCTGTGTGCGGCACGCTTCGGGCACCCCGGCCCTGGTGGGGCGGGGGTGGGCCGACGTCAGATGTCCAGGAAGCGGACGTCCTTGGCGTTTCGCTGGATGAACGAGCGGCGGGCCTCGACGTCCTCGCCCATGAGGATGGAGAACAGGTCGTCGGCGGCTGCCGCGTCGTCCAGCGTCACCTGGCGCAGGACGCGGTGCTCGATGTCCATGGTCGTGACGCGCAGCTCGTCCGCGTTCATCTCGCCCAGGCCCTTGAAGCGCTGCACCGAGTCGTCCTTGATGCGCTTGCCCTGCTCGCGGCCGAGCTGGATGAGGCTGTCGCGCTCGGGGTCGGAGTAGGCGTACTGGTACTCGTCCCGGCTCCACTTGATCTTGTACAGCGGGGGCTGGGACAAGAACACGTGTCCGGACTCCACCAGCGGGCGCATGAACCGGAAGAGCAGGGTCAGCAGCAGGGTGTTGATGTGCTGGCCGTCGACGTCGGCGTCCGCCATCAGAATGATCTTGTGGTAGCGGAGCTTCTCGATGTCGAAGTCCTCGTGCACGCCCGTGCCGAACGCCGAGATCAGCGCCTGCACCTCGGCGTTCTGCAGGACCTTGTCGATCCTGGCCTTCTCCACGTTCAGGATCTTGCCGCGGATCGGCAGAATCGCCTGGTACTCCGGGTCACGGCCCGACTTGGCCGAGCCGCCCGCCGAGTCGCCCTCGACGATGAAGATCTCGCACTTGACCGGGTCGTTGGACTGGCAGTCCGAGAGCTTGCCCGGCAGCGACGCCGTCTCCAGCAGCCCCTTGCGCCGCGTCAGGTCGCGCGCCTTGCGGGCCGCGACCCGGGCCGTGGCCGCCTGGATGCCCTTGCGGATGATGTCCGCGGCCTCGTTCGGGTTCCGGTCCAGCCAGTCCGTCAGGTACTCGTGGACGATCCGCTGGACGAAGGTCTTGGCCTCCGTGTTGCCCAGCTTCGTCTTCGTCTGGCCCTCGAACTGGGGCTCGCCCAGCTTCACGGAGATGATCGCCGTCAGGCCCTCGCGGATGTCCTCACCCGTGAGGTTGTCGTCCTTCTCGCGCAGCAGCTTGCGGTCGCGCGCGTACCGGTTGATCAGGCCCGTCAGCGCGGCCCTGAAGCCTTCCTCGTGCGTGCCGCCCTCGTGCGTGTGGATCGTGTTGGCAAAGGAGTAGACCCCCTCGCTGTACTGGTTGTTCCACTGCATGGCGATCTCGACCGACAGCATCCGCTCGCTGTCCTCGGCCTCGAAGTCGATCACCGTGTCGTGGACCAGCTCCCCCTTGCGGGAGTTAAGGTAGCGCACGAAGTCCGCGATGCCGCCCTCGTAGTGGTAGCGGACCGCGTTCGGCCTGCCCTCCTCGTCGACGTGGCCCTCGCGCTCGTCGGTCAGGGCGATGGTCAGACCCTTGTTGAGGAAGGCCATCTCCTGGAAGCGCCGCGCGAGCGTCTCGAACGAGTAGTCCGTCGTCTCGAAGATGCCCGGATCCGCCCAGAACGTGACGGACGTCCCGGTTTCCTCGATCGCCTCGTTCTTCTGCAGCGGGGCCGTCGGCGTCCCCAGCTTGTACTCCTGCGTCCAGCGGTGGCCCTCTGTCTTGACCTCGACGGCGACCCTGGTGGACAGCGCGTTGACGACCGAGACACCGACGCCGTGCAGACCACCGGAGACGGCGTACCCGCCGCCGCCGAACTTGCCGCCCGCGTGCAGCACGGTCATCACGACCTCGACGGCCGGCTTCCCCTCCGACGGGACGATGCCCACGGGGATACCGCGCCCGTTGTCGTCCACCCGCACACCGCCATCGGCCAGCAGCGTCACATCGATCGTGTCCGCGTGCCCGGCCATGGCCTCGTCGACGGAGTTGTCCACCACCTCCTGGACCAGGTGATGAAGACCACGCTCACCCGTCGACCCGATGTACATACCGGGCCGCTTGCGGACCGCGTCCAGACCCTCCAGGACGGTGATCGCGCTCGCGTCGTACGACGAGGCGTCGGCCGCCGCCTCGGCACCTGACGCGACCGCGCCGCCACCCGCGGGGTCCGCGACAGCGCGCTCGCCGTGATCGGGGGTTACCTCCGCGGGCTGCGGCGGAGTCGTCTGCTCGTTCTCGTTGAGATCGCCGGAATCGGCCACGAAGCGCCCTTTCTGGCACAGCACAGGCCGTCTCCAGGGCAATGCGGAGCGGCTGCGTCGTTCGACATGTTCCGCAACGGTGCGGTAGTCCCCCAGTGTACCGGTGACTCAGATGTGAGTGGGGGTTTGCCGGTGCCTGAGTTGGCATGTGCCGCCCTGAACTGGCATCCGTCGACTCCCCATATCTGGACCGGGGGGCAAAGAGCTTCACAGTGGCGCTGAGCGCCTTGGCCCGTCTCCGGCTGTCCCGAGGCGCGCACACACCGCGACGACCCTGCGGAAAACCCCCACAAACCCACCGGAACCGCCCTCGGGCAGGGGCCCGGAAACCACCCAGGCGCCACCCGGACCCCACACGGGCTCACCCGTAGGTGTCGCCCGGCCCCCTGCTGCCGGGAGCACGCAACGGCCCGTACCCCCTGCGCGGCGCCTCCGGACCCCGCACCTTGATCATTTTCACGGTGCCCTGCCCCAGATCCTCGTTCAGCCGCGCCACCAGCCGCGGCGCCAGCAACCGCAACTGCGTCGCCCACGCCGTCGAGTCGCACCGCACCGACAAGGTCCGCTCCTCCTCGTCGTACCGCTGCGGCTCACAGTGCTGCGCCACCTGCGGCCCCACCAGCTGCGGCCAGCGCCCCATCACCCCGCCGACAGCCGCCGGAGTCTCCCACCCCCGCTCCGCGATCAACCTGCTGACGGCCGCACCCAACGGCAGCGGATCACGCCCGTCCCGACGCGCCCCCGACCGCAGACCGCCGCCCCGCCGGGCCTGCCGGCGCTGCTGC
>NZ_JASKYT010000217.1:0-12164 GCF_041028275.1 Streptomyces sp. PU-14G | reverse complement strand
GCGGGTGGCCGGATCTGCCCCCAACCGCCCTCCCGGCTCGACGCGGTGATGGGCCCGCCGCACGACCGCCGTCCGCAGAGCGAGGACTGCCTGCACCTGACCGTCACCACGCCCGCCAGGGACGGCGGGCGTGGTGACGGTCAGGTGCAGGCAGTCCTCGCTCTGCGGACGGCGGTCGTGCGGCGGGCCCATCACCGCGTCGAGCCGGGAGGGCGGTTGGGGGCAGATCCGGCCACCCGCAGGGGCGGTCTCGTGACGGGGCCGCGGGCGGGGCGGCGCGAAGCGCTCCGCCGTGGCGTACCGGATCGGCCCCGACCTGATCACCGGCTTGTCGTCCATGCCTCACCTCCGCGTTCGGGGAGGGCGGCGGCCTTCGCCGCCTCCTCGGGGACCAGGCGGAAGAGCGCCGCCGCGCCGACGAGGCTGCCCCCGCAGAGGGCCACCAGGTACCAGGTGACGCCGGTCGAGGAGCCGCCGGAGCCGAGCAGCGCGGTGGAGATCATCGGCGCCAGTCCTCCGCCGAGGATCGCACCGGCCTGCAGGATCAGCGAGGAACCCGAGTAGCGGACGTGGACGGGAAAGGTGTCGGCGATGATGCTGCCCTGCACGCAGTGGGTCACGGGGATGACCAGCCCCATCCCGGCGAGTGCCAGGACGGCGAGCGCCGCCTGCCCGGTGTCGAGCAGGGGGAAGAACACCGCGCACCACGCGGCGGCGGTGCCGTAAGGAAGAAGTCGTACCACTCCAGGGTGGTTCCGACCAGCGTGGCGAGTGCGGTTCTGCCGGGGGGCTGTGTCGGTGGTGGCTCTGCCGGTGGTGGCTCTGTCGGGGTTGCTCATGGGGTGACCCTGGCCCCGTGAGACATGACACACAAATACCGAATCCGGCTGCTGCCATACCCGACCGCGCATAACCGGCCGCCGACGGCAGCCATACCGAAACAGCTATGGCGCACCGCGAAAACTTCATTTGTCCGGCATGGTGCCGGCTTCCAGAGTGGGAGCCATGACGGCACAGACAGGGCGGTGGATCCGCAACTTCGTCGCCGGGCGCTTCATCGAGCCCGACGAGAAACGCAGCTTCGAGAACGTCGACCCGGCCACCGGAGTGGTGCACTCCCTCGTCCACGAGGCCGACGACCACCTCGTGGACCGCGCCGTGACAGCGGCGAGGAAGGCCACCGGCGCCTGGGCCCGCACCCCGGTGCGCGAACGCACCGCCGTGCTGCGGCGCGCCGCCGACCTGATCGAGGAGCGCTTCGAGGAGTTCGTCGCGGCGGAGACCGCCGACACCGGCAAGCCCGTCGCCCAGGCCCGCGACCTGGACGTGGCACGGGCCGTCGCCAACTTCCGCACCTTCGCCGACGTGGTCGCCGCCGCAGGAGTGGAGTCGTTCGTCACCGACCTGCCAGGTGGGCACCAGGCGCTCAACTACGCGGTGCGCAAACCGCTCGGTGTCGTCGCGGTCATCGTGCCGTGGAACCTGCCGCTGCTCCTGCTGACGTGGAAGGTCGCCCCCGCGCTCGCCTGCGGCAACGCGGTGGTCGTCAAGCCCAGCGACCAGACCCCGGGATCGGCCGCCCTGCTCGCCGAGGTGCTGGCCGACGCGGGGCTGCCGGCCGGCGCCTACAACGTCGTCCACGGCTTCGGCGGCGACTCGGCGGGCGAACACCTCACGGCGCACCCGGGCGTCGACGGCGTCACCTTCACGGGATCGTCGGCCACCGGAGCGCACGTGATGAAGACGGTCGCCCCGCGCGTGCGGCCGGTCTCCTTCGAACTCGGCGGCAAGAACGCGGCGCTCGTCTTCGCCGACGCCGACCTCGACGAGACGCTGGACGGGCTGACCCGCTCGGTGTTCGCCAACACCGGGCAGGTGTGCCTGTGCACGGAGCGGGTCTATGTGCAGCGGTCGGTGTTCGCCGACGTCGCCGACGGCCTGGCCGAACGGGCCCGCTCGCGGCGGCTGGGCCACCCGGGAGACGAGGCGACCACCACGGGACCGCTGATCTCGCAGACGCACCGCGACAAGGTGCTCGGCTACCTCGCGCTCGCCGAGCAGGCCGGTGCGAAGGTCCTCACCGGCGGCGGCGTCCCCCGTCTGGGCGCGGAACTGGACGGCGGCTCCTGGATCGAACCGACGCTGTGGACGGGGCTGACCCACGCGGACCGGCCCGTGCGCGAGGAGATCTTCGGCCCCGTCGCCGCGCTGATCCCCTTCGATACCGAGGAGGAGGCCGTCGCGCTGGCCAACGACACCGACTACGGGCTCGCCGCCTCGGTCTGGACCAGCGACCTCACGCGCGGGCACCGCGTCGCGCAGGCGATGAACGTGGGCATGGCCTGGGTCAACACCTGGTTCCTGCGCGACCTGCGCTCGCCCTTCGGCGGCGTCGGGCTCTCCGGCATCGGCCGCGAGGGCGGCGCCTCCTCCCTGCACTTCTACACCGAACCGACGAATGTGTGCGTGCACCTGTGAGTGAATCCCCCCTTCCCGAGACCCCACCACCCTCCGGCGCCACCGGCGCGGCGGCGCGGATCGACGCCGCCGCAACGGCCCTGACCACCGCCGCCCGGACGCGCACCCCGTGCCCGCCCGTACGCGAGTACCTGGGCGCCACCGACGTGGACGCGGCCTATGCCGTGCAGCGCCGCCTCACCGACGCCCGCGTGCGGGCGGGCGCGCGCCGTGCGGGCGCCAAGATCGGTCTGACCGCGCGCACCGTGCAGCAGCAGTTCGGCGTCTTCCAGCCCGACTTCGGCCTGCTCTTCGACGACATGCTCTACGCGCACACCGAGCCGCTGCCCCTCGACCGGTTCCTCCAGCCGCGCGCCGAGGGGGAGATCGCGTTCGTGCTCGGGCGCGACCTCGACCTGCCCGGCGCGAGCGTGGCCGACGTGCTGTGCGCCACCGAGTTCGTGCTGCCCGCCATCGAGATCGTCGACTCGCGCGTCGCCGGCTGGGACCTGGCCCTGACGGACACCGTCGCCGACAACGCCTCCAGCGGTGCGGTCGTCCTGGGCACCACACCGCATGAGTTGGCCGGGCGCGACCTCGCCCGCACCGGGATGTGCCTGTCCCGCGACGGCGAACCCGTCTCCTTCGGCGCGGGGCACGCCTGCCTGGGCTCCCCCGTGGTGGCCGTCGCCTGGCTGGCCCGCGAGATGGTGCGGCGCGGCCTGCCGCTGCGGGCCGGCGACGTGGTGATGTCCGGCGCGCTCGGGCCGATGGTGCCGGTCACGGGACCGTGCCGCTACCGGCTTGAGCTGGACGGCATGGGCGAGGTCGAGGCCGTCATCGAGGACGCACGGGAGGGGGAGGCATGAGCGCCGGGACCACCAAGACCGACGGCACCGTGCCCGTCGCCGTCATCGGCTCGGGCAACATCGGAACCGACCTGATGATCAAGGTGCTGCGGCACTCGCCGTGCCTGCGGATGAGCGCGATGGCCGGCATCGACCCGGACTCGGACGGGCTCGCCCGTGCCACCAGGCTGGGGGTGGCCACCACGCACGAGGGCATCGACGGGCTGGCGGCACTGCCCGAGTTCGCCGACGTACGGGTGGTCTTCGACGCGACGTCCGCCAAAGCGCACCCGCGCAACGCCGAGATCGCCCGGCGGCACGGGAAGCTGATGATCGACCTGACCCCGGCGGCGCTCGGCCCGTTCGTCGTCCCGCCGGTCAACCTGGAGGCCCAGCTGGGCGCCGAGGACGTCAACATGGTGACCTGCGGAGGACAGGCCACCGTGCCCGTCGTCGCGGCCGTCTCCCGGATCGTGCCCGTCGCCTACGGCGAGATCGTCGCCTCCCTCTCCTCCCGCTCGGCCGGTCCCGGCACGCGCGCCAACATCGACGAGTTCACCCGGACGACGAGCGAGGCCATCCGCACGGTCGGCGGCGCCGAGGCCGGCAAGGCGATCATCGTCCTCAACCCGGCCGAGCCGCCGCTGGTGATGCGCGACACCGTCTACTGCCTTCTCGCCTCGCCGCTGGACGACGGCACGCGGGAGCGGATCTCGGACTCGGTACGGCGGATGACCGAGGCCGTACAGGAGTACGTGCCCGGCTACCGGCTCAAGCAGGACGTGCAGTTCGACCCCGTCGAGGACGCCCTCGTGCCCGCGCTGGGCCGGCGGGTCACCGGCGTGCGGGTGTCGGTCTTCCTCGAAGTGCGGGGCGCAGGTCACTACCTGCCCGACTACGCAGGAAACCTCGACATCATGACGGCCGCCGCCGTCCGCACCGCCGAGAAGACCGCCGCACTACGAGGATGGGTGAAGCCGGCATGAAGCTCTACGTCCAGGACGTGACCCTGCGGGACGGCATGCACGCCATGGGCCACGCCTACACCACCGACCAGGTACGAGCGATCGCCGCCGCCGTCGAGGCGGCCGGAGTCGCCGCCGTCGAGGTCGCACACGGCGACGGGCTCGGCGGCTCCAGCGCCACCTACGGATTCGGCGCGCACACCGACGAGGAGTGGATCGAGGCGGCGGCCGACGTCCTGGAGCACGCCACACTGACGACCCTGCTGCTGCCCGGCATCGGCACCGTCGACCACCTGCGGCGCGCCTGGGACCTGGGGGTGCGCAGCGTCCGCGTCGCCACCCACTGCACCGAGGCCGACGTGGCGGCCCAGCACATCGCCTGGGCGCGGGAGAAGGGCATGGACGTGTCCGGCTTCCTGATGATGAGCCACCTCAACTCCCCCACCGAACTGGCCCGGCAGGCGGCGCTGATGGAGTCCTACGGCGCGCACTGCGTGTACGTCACCGACTCGGGCGGCCGGCTGACGATGCGGGACGTGGCCGAGCGGATCGACGCGTACCGCCAGGCGCTGGACGCGGAGACCGGGGTCGGCATCCACGCGCACGAGAACCTGTCCCTGTCGGTCGCCAACAGCGTGACCGCCGTCGAACACGGGGCGACCCGGGTGGACGTGGCGCTGGCCGGGCAGGGCGCGGGCGCGGGCAACTGCCCCGCCGAGGCGTTCGTCGCCGTGGCCGACCTGCTCGGCTGGGAGCACGGCTGCGACCTGTTCGCGCTCCAGGACGCCGCCGAAGAACTCGTCCGCCCGCTGCGTGACCGTCCCGTCCAGGTGGACAGGGAGACCCTCACCCTCGGCTACGCCGGGGTGTACTCCAGCTTCGCACTGCACGCCGAACGGGCCGCACGGCGCTACGGGCTCGACACCCGGGACATCCTGCTCGAGATCGGCCGCCGCCAGATGGTCGGCGGCCAGGAGGACATGATCGTGGACATCGCACTGGACCTGGCCGCCCGGCAGGAGGCCGCGGGACAGGAGGCCGCGGGGCAGGCCGTCGAAGGGGGCGCCCGATGATCGCCGCCGACACCGTGGAGGAACTCGCCGGGCGGCTCGACACCGCCCTCACGAGCTGTGCCGACACGCCGAGCCTCGCCGAGAGCCACACCTTCGCCCTCGACGACGCGTACGCGATCCAGGCCGCACTGCTGGCCCGGCGCGAGGCGCGCGGCGAACGCGTCACCGGCGTCAAGCTGGGCTTCACCAGCAAGGCGAAGATGGCGCAGATGGGTGTCAGCGACGTCATCGTCGGACGCCTCACCGATGCCATGCGCGTCCCCGACGGTGGCGAGGTCGACCTGGCACGCTTCATCCATCCGAAGGTCGAGCCGGAGGTCGCCTACCGGCTGAGCCGCGACGTGGACCCGGACGACCCCGCGGCGGACATCGAGCGGTGCGTCGACGCCGTCGCCCCGGCGCTGGAGATCATCGACTCCCGGTACCGCGACTTCCGGTTCACCTACGAGGACGTCGTCGCGGACAACACCTCTGCGGCCGGGTACGCGCTGGGCGCCTGGCGCCCCGTGCAGGACGTCTCCAACCGCGCCGTGCGGCTGGTGGGCCCGCGAACGGAGGCCGTCGGCTCGACCGCCGCCATCCTCGGCTCCCCCGTGCGTGCCCTGCACGCGCTGCTGGACATGTGCAGGCGGCGCCGTATCCCGCTGGGCGCGGGGCAGATCGTGCTCGCGGGCGCGGCCACGGCGGCGGTGCCGCTCGGGCCGGGTGTCACCAGGTGCGACGTGGCGGGGCTCGGCTCCGTCGGTGTGCGGGGGCTGTGATGGACCAGGCGCGCGTCGTCGCGGGCAAGGCCACCCCACGGGGCCGCTTCCCGCACGTGAGAGTCGCCGGGGACTTCGTCTTCGTCTCCGGCACGAGTTCCCGTCTCCCCGACAACACCTTCGTCGGCGTCGAGACCGACGAGATGGGCACGGCGAACCTCGACATCCGGGCGCAGACCCGCGCGGTGATCGAGAACCTCCGCGACCTCCTCGCCGACGTCGGCGCGGGGCTCTCGGACATCGTGCAGCTGACCACCTACCTGGTGTCGATGAACGACTTCGGCGGCTACAACGAGGTTTACGGCCGCTTCTTCGACGAGAGCGGCCCCACGCGCACCACCGTGGCGGTGCACCAACTGCCGCACCCGCACCTGCTCATCGAGATCCAGGCCATGGCGCACCTGCCCCGCGCCGCCACCGCACCCACCGCCGCTTCCCCCGAGAAGGAGCCGTCATGACCGACCTCCCCGAGGTCATCGATTTCCGCGGCTGGATCGCCGCGCACGAGCACCTGCTCAAGCCGCCGGTGAACAACCGCACCATGTCGCTGGGCAAGGACTTCATCGTCCAGATCGTCGGCGGCCCCAACCAGCGCACCGACTACCACCTCGACCCGTACGAGGAGTGGTTCTACCAGGTCAGAGGGGACATGCACGTCAACCTCATGACGCCGTCAGGGCCGCGCACGGTGCACATCCGCGAGGGGCAGGCCTGGCTCCTGCCCGGGAACGTGCCCCACTCGCCGCAGCGCCCCGACCCCGACTCCATCGGTCTGGTCATCGAGCGGGTCCGCGAGGAGGGCACCCTGGAGAAGTTCCTCTGGTACTGCCCGCAGTGCTCCGCGCAGGTCCACGAGGCCGAACTCCAGGTCCGCGACATCGTGGCGGACCTGCCGCCCGTCTTCAGCGCCTTCTACGAGGACGAGCGGGCACGTGTCTGCCCCCGATGCGGTGCCGTGCACCCCGGGAAGGGCTGAGCGGTGACGGACATCATCGACGTCCACACCCACTACGTGCCCCGGGGGTGGCCCGACCTGTCGGCCGACGCCGGGCCCGGGGCGCCGTGGCTGCGGATCGAGTCCGAGGCCGACGCCATGATCATGGTGGGGTCCCGGGAGTTCCGCCGCGTCCAGGCCGACTGCTGGGACGCCGAGACCAGACTGCGGGACATGGACGCCGACGGGGTGCGAACCCAAGTGGTCTCCCCCACGCCGGTGTTCTTCCACTACGGGCGCACAGGACGGCAGGCCGCGCGGATCGCCCGGATCTTCAACGACCTGGCCCTGGAGATCACGGCACCGGCCGCGGACCGGCTCGTGCCCTTCTGCCAGGTGCCGCTCCAGGACCCGGACGCCGCCTGCCGCGAGCTGGAGCGCAGCGTCGCGAACGGGCACCGGGGGGTCGAGATCGGCAACCACGTCGGCGATCTCGACCTCGACAGCGAGGGCGTCGTCACCTTCCTCCAGCACTGCGCCTCGCTCGACGTCCCCGTCTTCGTGCACCCCTGGGACATGGCCAGCTCACCGCGGCTGGACCGGTGGATGGCCCAGTGGCTGACGGCCATGCCGGCGGAGACGCACCTGTCGATCCTGGCGCTGATCCTCGGCGGAGTCTTCGACCGGGTCGACGAGCGGCTGAGGATCTGCTTCGCGCACGGCGGCGGGTCGTTCGCCTTCTGGCTGGGCCGGATGGAGAACGCCTGGCACGGGCGCAACGACGTCATCGGCACCTCCGAGCACCCGCCCTCGCACTACCTGGGCCGCTTCTTTGTGGACTCGGTCGTCTTCGACGACCGCGCCCTGCGGCTGCTGGTCGACACGGTGGGCGCCGACCGGGTCATGGTGGGCAGCGACTACCCCTATCCGCTGGGCGAGCGCCCGGCGGGCCGGGTCGTGCGCGAGAGCCCGAGCCTGGACCAGGACGTTCGGCACCGCATCATGCGGGGCAACGCCGAGCACTACCTGGGACTGTGATGCCACGCCGGTGCGTCAGGGGTGCTCCGCCCCTGACGCACCGGCGTCCGCCCCCGACACGTGCGGAGGCGTCATGTGGGCGGCCGTCTCCTCCAGGCTGCGGATCAGCGCCTGCGCGGACGGGCTCAGCGTACGGGTTGCCGAGACGGTCAGCCCGACGCTGTGCCCGACCTGCTCCAGACGGACCGGCAGCCGGGCGAGCCGGGTGTCGTCCCGGACGATCAGGCCGGGGAGCACGGCCACCACGTCGGTCTCCAGCAGCAACTGGCGGACCGTGAGGAAGGACGTGGTCTCCACCCGGTTGTGCGGCAGCCCCAGACCGCTGCGGGCGAACAGCTCCTCCACCTCGCGGCGCAGCACGGTCTGCGGTCCCGGCACGATCCACGGGTGGTCCAGCAGCTCGGTCAGCGTGACCTCGGCCCTGGCGGCGAGCGCGTGGGAGGCGCCGACGACCAGTTCCACGGACTCGTCGTACAGCGTGCGGCGCAGCATGCCCTCGCCGGAGGGCGCGGTCAGCCGGCCGACGATCATGTCGACGCGCCCGGCCTCCAGGTCCAGCAGCAGCGCTTCGGGCGTGGCTTCCCGCACGACGACGGTCAGGTAGGGGTGCTCGCGCTTCAGCGCGGCGATGGCTCGGGGCAGCAGGACGTTCGATCCGGCAAGGTGTGTGCCGACGACCGCCGTTCCGCGGTCGGCCTCCGCCAGCTCCACCACGTGCCGGCCCGCCTGGTTGAGCTGCGCCAGCACCGCACGCGCGTGCTGGGTGAACGCCTGCCCGAACACGGTCGCCGTGACGCCGCGCGGCCCCCGTTCGAACAGCGGCACGCCCAGGATGTCCTCCAGCTCGTGGAGGCTCCGGGTCGCGGCGGGCTGCGTCACGTGCAGCTCGGCGGCGGCACCGACGACCGTGCCCTGCCGCACGAGGGCGTCCACGAGCAGCAGGTGCCGGAACTTCAGCCGGCCGTCGAGCAGGCGGGGGATCTCCACACGCCGACACTAACCGAGGCCTCCTTCCGGCCTTCCGGCCGCCCGCGGTCCCCCGGAGGCCTCCTCCAGGCACCGGACGGCAGCGGTGTGGACGCGCGCGGGGGACGACCCGAACGGACCCGGCGGCCGGGACGCCACGGCCGGCTGCGGGTACCGGTGAGGGGGGCCGCTGACCTGATCGGATACCGGCGGGACGAGTGAAGCCGCCCTCCGAGGGGACCTGCAATGCAGCCTTGAGCACGCGTCGGAACGGAGGGTAGGTGCATGGCCGACAACAAGCCGCCGGGCGGCATGGGTGAAGGAGTCGAAGAGGGCACGGTCACCACGGACGTGCCCGCACGGCTCGACCGTCTTCCCTGGTCGCGCTGGCACTGGATGATCGTCATCGGGCTCGGCACCGTCTGGATCCTGGACGGCCTCGAAGTGACGGTCGTCGGCAACGTCGCCGGCAGGCTCGCCGAGTCGGACAGCGGCCTGGACATCACCGCGGGCCAGGTCAGCGGGCTGGCCGCGGCCTTGTACGTGGCCGGGGCCTGTTCGGGCGCGCTGTTCTTCGGCTGGCTGACCGACCGGTGGGGGCGCAAGAAACTCTTCATGATCACCCTGGCGGTCTATCTGGGGGCCACCGCCATGACCGCGCTCTCGTTCGAGAGCTGGTGGTTCTTCCTCTTCCGCTTTCTCACCGGCTTCGGCATCGGCGGCGAGTACGCCGCCATCAACTCCGCCATCGACGAGCTGATCCCGTCCAAGTACCGCGGCCAGGTCGACGTCATCATCAACGGCAGCTTCTGGCTCGGTGCGGCCGGCGGCGCGCTGCTGTCCATCGTGATGCTGGACGAGGACATCTTCCCCGCGAACCTCGGCTGGCGGCTCACCTTCGCGCTGGGCGTCGTCCTCGGGCTGGTGATCCTCCTGGTGCGGCGCCACGTGCCGGAGAGCCCGCGCTGGCTGTTCATCCACGGCCACGGGAAGACCGCAGAGCAGTTGGTGCGCCGGGCGGAACGGGAGACCGTCGCGCACCGCGGTGAGGAGCTGCCGCCGCCCGCGGGGCAGATCACCATTCACCAGCGCAAGGCGGTGGGCTTCGGCCTCATCGCCCACGCCATCTTCACGCGCTATCCCAAGCGCGCCGTGCTCGGCCTGGCCCTCTTCCTCGGGCAGGCGTTCCTCTACAACGCCATCACCTTCGGTTTCGGCACCATCCTGATCACCTTCTTCGACGTGGACTCGGGCCGGACCGGCTACTTCTACGCCGTCATCGCCGCGAGCAACTTCTGCGGGCCCCTGCTGCTGGGCCGGCTGTTCGACACCCTGGGCCGACGGCTGATGATCTCGGGGACGTACCTGCTCTCGGGTGTCCTGCTGTTCGGCACCGCATGGCTGTTCGATGCCGGCCGGCTGAGCGCCGCCACCCTCACCGCCTGCTGGTGCGCCGTCCTCTTCTTCGCCTCGGCCGGTGCGAGCTCGGCCTACCTGACGGTCAGTGAGGTCTTCCCGATGGAGACCCGCGCCCTGGCCATCGCCTTCTTCTACGCCGTCGGCACCGCTGCGGGCGGCATCAGCGGCCCGATGATCTTCGCTCAGCTCACCGAAACCGGCGTCGTGGGGGACACCGCGCTCGCCTTCCAGATCGGAGCGGGGCTGATGACGGCGGCCGGGCTCGTCGCCGTCGCCCTCGCGGTGCCGGCGGAGCGCCGCGGTCTCGAGGACATCGCGGCGCCGCTCACCCAGCGGCAGCCCGAGCAGCCGAACGGACGGTGACCGCGGAGCGGATCACCGCACCAGGGGCGCGGCGGCGACGACGAACGCCTCGATGCCCTCCTTCGCCGCGGCGTCCCTGGTGTCGTGACCCTCCTGGTCGGTGGCTTTGGAGACATCCCGCGTGCAGTCGTAGGCCTTGACGGCGGCCGACTGCACGTCCCTGCGGTCGGTCACCAGTCTGACCCGGTACAACTCCTGCCTGGCCACGGTCCGCAGACGGTGCGCCTCGTCGCGCGCGGTGACGTACTCCGCGCTGTCGCGGTCCTCCTTCTTGCGGTACCAACGGTCGGCCTGGCCACGCCGGTAGTCCTCCGCCGCCGCGGCGAACGCGCTGAAAATGGCCACCCGTTCCTGGCGGAGCGCCTCCGCGCGCGCGAAGTCCTCCCCGCGCTGGGAGGCGAGGCGCTGGAAGACATGGGTGATCACGGAACCGAGCAGCGTTCCCACCACTGCGATGACACTCGCCCAGAGAGCTTCCACCCGCCCAGTCGATCACACGAACGGATGAGAGGGCAGCCCCTTTCGCCGCCGGACGGCTCCTGCGCGGGAGCACCGGGGAGGGCGTGCGTGCCGGTGAGGGGCAGCGCAACGCAGCTCCTCACCGGCGCGCACCGCCTCAAGGACGCTGCGCGAAAGCGTGGAACATGTGTTCCATCAGCCGGGGTGCGGACTCCAGCGGCCGGCCCAGGCGACGCGCCGACTCCAGGACGGAACACTCGTCGTACCGCCAGCCGAGGGAGGCCAGTTGGTCCCGCGGACTGCGCTTGCTGCCGTCGGGCAGCAGCGAGGGCAGGTCGATGCCGAGGGCCGCGCCGCCGTCGCGCACCAGCGCGTCACCGGCCATCTCCTCGACGGCCGAGACGTGCTCGACCGCGAGGCGGCTGCCGGAAGCGGAGAGGCGGTCGACCTCCTTGAACAGCTGCTCGTCCGCTTCCGGCGGCAGATACGGCAGCAGGCCCTCCGCCAGCCAGGCGGTGGGCAGCGTGGCGTCGAAACCCGCCTCTTCGAGCGCGGACGCCCAGTCCTCACGCAGGTCCGCGCGTACGGGGGTGTGCGCGCAGGAAGCCGCGGCTCCGCGCTCCTCCAGGACGGCCAGCTTGAAGTCGAGCACCAGCGGCTGATCCAGCTCGAAGCAGCGGACACCGGCCGGCCACTCCAGCCGGAAGGGGCGGGTGTCGAGCCCCGAGGCGAGGATGACGATCTGCCGTACGCCGTCGCGGGCGGCGCCGGTGAGGAAGTCGTCGAAGACCCGCGAGCGTATGCCCAGGTACGCGGTCATCAGCGGCCACAGTCCGGACGCGCCGGCCCGCTCCTCCAACGCGTCCAAGGTGGTGGGGAAC
>NZ_JASKYT010000216.1:0-12611 GCF_041028275.1 Streptomyces sp. PU-14G | reverse complement strand
GGTGGAGGGAGGAGGGKGGCGGGTGTTCCCCGTGCGCCTAAGCGTTCCCGGGTGCTCCCGTCCCGGCCACCTGCTCCCTGCCCGCCGTCAGTTCGTGGACGAGGCGGGCCAGGTCGGCGGGGGCGGCGGCAAGGCGAACCGGTGTGCCCGCGTCGTCCAGTTCGGCGACATGCCAGCTTCTGGGCACCGTGTCGCCGTCGTCGCCGCGCACCCGCCGCACTCCCGTGACGGTGAGCCGCTCGACGGGGACGTGTTTCGCCGCGAACCGGCCGGGGCCCGGGTGGGGTGTCACCGCGAGCGGGCCGCCGCCCCCGAGGACGATGTGGGTGCCGAAGTGGTGCGGGTTGTAGTCGGTGTGCTCCAGGAACCGCGCGGCCAGGAACACCTCGCCGCTGCCCTTGCCGCCGTTTCCGCCGTTCCGTTGCGCACTGCCCGCGCTCCCTGTACTGCCCGCACCGCCTGTGCCGCCTGCGCCGGGCAGGCCGAGTGCGCCCGTCTCCTTCGGTGTACGGGTACGGGTCACGCGCCAGGCCCAGACGAACAGGCCCAGCGTGACCAGGGAACCGGCTGCCGCCCACGCCATCGTCCCGGGAACGAGCGGGGCCGTCGGGTGGAAGTAACAGAGCGGCAGGAGCCACAGGGCCGTGCCGAACAGCACGCCCACGAACGGGGCGACCGAGGGCAGGACGTCGTCGTCGGGCAGTCGGCGCGCGCGCAGGCGCAGCAGCACCCGGGCGCCGGGCCAGCCCGCGGCCAAGGCGAACGCCGCCGCGATGACGGCCACGTCCCCGGGGGGTGTGATGTGCTCGCGCCACACCTGGTGCTTTCCGGCGACCTTGCGTATCTCGCGGTGCCAGAGGGTCAACTCGACCTCGTCGCCCGCTTCGAAGCCCACGGCGGCCTCGCGCGAGACGGCCAGTCGCTTCACGGGGCGTCCGTCGGCGAAGTACAGCCAACTGCTCTGCCGGGGCTGGTGCGCCTCGGTCCGGTCGATGACGGCCGGCAGGGTGGCCAGGCAGGCGGCGCGCTCGGCCGCGGGCGTCCGGGAGGTGCACGGGGCGGCCGACTTCCAGTCCTGCTCGTGCGAGGCGGCGGCAGGCACCCACCACGCGGCCACGCCCGCGCAGGCGAGCAGCACCGCGCACAGTGTCACCGATCCGGCCGGCCCGTGCCCCGCGGTGCGCTGTGTGACGACCGGGAGGTGGTGCGTCGCAGGGGTGCCGAAACGGCGGTGCAGCGCGCGCAGCGCGTCCAGCGTCGCGTCGAAGTCCGTGGTCCCGTCGGGTCCGCCGCCGTACGGCAGCGGAAGGAGCCGCTTGCGCCCGTCGTGCAGTACCAGGCCGACACGGCGGAACTCCCGGTACCGGTAGCCGCCCTGGTACTTCAGCCGTACGTGCAGGTCGGCGATGTCGGCCCACGGCACGCTGCGGCGCCGCAGCAGCGTGCGGGAGTGCAGGCCGTACGCGTCGGCGCGCAGCCGGGCGGTGGCCCCGTGGAGCGCCGGCATGCCCAGTAGCGCCAGCAGCAGTCCGGCGGCGCCGAGCCACACGCCCACGCCCCCCTCCAGGAGCGTGCCCCCGTACCCCAGGCACACGACGGCCGACACCGCTCCCGCCGCGCCCAGGCCGGCGAAGTACCACAGGGCGCGCTCGTGGGGAGGGCGACAGGACACCTCGCGCGTCTCACTCATGTCCGGCATCATGCCGCCGGCGGGGCCCGGGCGCCTGTGCGGTGTGCGGCAACGTACGGGCTCCCGCCGTTGCCGACGCCGCACCCCCGGGGGCGCGAGGCACTCAGGCCTCCGGGTGCTGCTCAGGCCTCCGCGGGCTGCTCGGGCTCTGCGTGCTGCTCGGGCTCCGGGTAGCGGCGCGGAGTCCACACGCTCGTCCGCTCCCCGCCCGTCCGCTCCCCGCCCGTCCGCGCCCTCGTCTGCGAGGACCCGACGATCAGCAGGGTGCGCATGTCGACCTGCTCGGGATCGAGTTCGGCGAGGCGTACGACGTGCACCCGCTCCCCCTCGCCGCCCACGTCGCGGGCGACGACGACCGGCGTGTCCGGCGCCCGGTGCTCCAGCAGGACCTCGCGCGCCTTGCCGACCTGCCAGGTACGGGACCTGGAGCCCGGGTTGTAGAGGGCGACGACCAGATCGGCCGCGGCAGCGGCCCGCAGGCGCTCCGCGATGACCTCCCACGGCTTGAGGCGGTCCGAGAGGGAGAGGACGGCGTAGTCGTGACCCAGCGGCGCACCCACGCGGGCCGCCGCGGCACTGGCGGCCGTCACACCCGGCAGCACGCGTACCGGCACGTCGGTGTACGGCGCCTCGGACGCCGCCTCCACCACCGCCGTCGCCATGGCGAACACCCCCGGGTCACCGCCCGAGACGACGGCCACCCGGCGCCCCCGCCGTGCCAACTCCAGCGCGAACTCGGCGCGCTCGGCCTCCACCCGGTTGTCGGAGCCGTGGCGGCGCTGGCCGTCGTGGCGGGGGACCCGGTCGAGATAGGTGGTGTAGCCGACGAGGTCGTCGGCGGCGGCCAGCGCGCCCCGCGTCTCCGGCGTCAGCCACAGCGGCCCGGCGGGCCCGGTCCCGACGACCACGACCTCACCAGTCGCGCCTGCGGCCTCGGCGGCACGGGCGTCGCGGGCGCCCACCTTGCTCGGCAGGACCGCCACCGAGAAGTACGGCACCGCATCGGCGTCCACGTCCGCCACCAGCCCGGTGCGCTCCCCCTCCATGGTGGCGCGCTCGACGTAGCGGGCCTCGGCGAGCCGGCCCGAGCGCTCCAGCGCCCGCCGCACCTTGGGGAAGGTGCGGCCCAGTTTCATCACGGCCACCGCGTCGCTGGAGGCGAGCCGTGCGGTCAGTTCCTCCTCGGGCAGCGTGCCCGGCAGGACGGTCAGCGCCTCCTCGGCCTCCGTCAGAGGTGTGCCGAGACGGGCTGCCGCCGCGCTCACGGAAGTCACTCCGGGAACGACCTCCGTGGGGAAGCGGTGGGCCAGCCGCTTGTGCATATGCATGTAGGAGCCGTAGAAGAGGGGATCGCCCTCGGCCAGCACGGCGACGGTACGTCCCGCTTCCAGGTGCACGGCCAGCCGCGCGGAGGCCTCCGCGTAGAACTCCTCCAGTGCGCCCCGGTATCCGCCGGGATGGTCGGTGGTCTCCGTCGTGACCGGGTAGACCAGTGCCTCCTCGACATGGTCCGCGCGCAGGTACCGGGCTGCGATGGACCGGGCGATCGAGCGCCCGTGCCGGGCGCTGTGGTAGGCGACGACATCCGCCTCGGCGATCGCCTCCACGGCCCGTACGGTCATCAACGACGGGTCGCCGGGGCCGAGTCCGACGCCGAGCAACCGCCCGGTGCCACCGGCGGCGTACCCGCCACGCGTTCCGCCGCTCTCGGCATCCGGTGGGGTGGGCTCCTTGCGGGGGTCGTCCGGGCTCGTCACCGGGCTCACTCCTCCTCGCTGGCGATGGCGTTGAGCGCGGCCACGGCCAGGGCGCTGCCGCCCCGCCGTCCGTGCACGATCAGGTGGTCGAGCCCCGAGGGATGCTCGGCCAGTGCCTGCTTCGACTCGACCGCGCCCACGAAGCCGACGGGCACCCCGATCACCGCTGCGGGCCGCGGCGCGCCCTCCTCGATCATCTCCAGAAGCCGGAACAGCGCGGTGGGCGCGTTGCCGACGGCGACGACGGCTCCCTCCAGCCTGTCCCGCCACAGTTCGAGGGCCGCCGCGGTGCGTGTCGTTCTCAGCTCGGCCGCGAGAGCGGGGACGCGCGGGTCGGCGAGGGTGCAGAGCACCTCGTTGTCGGCCGGCAGCCGTCTGCGGGTGACGCCACTGGCGACCATGGCGACGTCGCACAGGATGGGCGCTCCCGCGCGCAGCGCGGTGCGGGCCCGCGCGACGGCTTCGGGCGTGTGGGCGAGGTCGCGTACGAGGTCGACCATGCCGCAGGCGTGGATCATCCGCACCGCGACCTGACCGACGTCGGCGGGCAGCCCCGCCAGATCCGCCTCGGCGCGGATGGTGGCAAAGGACTGCCGGTAGATGGCGGCGCCGTCCTTCTCGTACTCGAACACTGTTGGTCTGCTCTCGCTCATCGGGTCGCGTCACTCATCGGGTCGCGTCACTCGTCGGGTCGTCGGGACAGGTTGTCCACGGGGTGTGGCCGCGGGCCGCTGCCACGGTGGCGGCGAGTTCCGGGTGCGCGTCGCCGTAGTCGCCGTAGGGGACGAGGGGGGAGGGTGCCGGCTGTGTGCCGTGTGCCGAGACGGTCGTCACGCGGTAACCGCCGGCCTCCGCGACCACGTCCACATGGTCACCTCGCGGACGGCCGCACCGTCGTGCGCAGCCCGACCAGTAGACGGGCAGCCCCTGTCGGTCTCTTCGGGAAGCGTCCGAGGGGCGGGCGGCCGTTGGCGTCGTGTGAGCGGTCGCTTTCGACAGGCAGGAGGCCGCGTCAGTGCGGACGTCCGCCAGCGCCTTGCCGCAGCCCGGCCGTCCGGTGCATGCCCCCACTCCGCGCCACGGCGATGCGGGATCGGTGACCAGACCGGCGGCGCCGAGCGCCGCCAACGCGCCCTCCGCCGCCTCGTCCGCGACCCCGGGGACGACGATGCCGCGCCACGGCGTCACCCGCAGCTCCCCGGCGCCCTTGTGGCGGGCCGTACGCGCCAACAGCCGCCACTGGTCACCGTCCAGACGCCCCAGCGGCGCCAGGACGGACAGTGCGACGCCGCGGTCCCCGGCGGCACCTGAGCCGCCGCCCGCCCTGACAAGGCCCGGTGCGGGCCCCTCCGGTGGCGGGGCCGCCGCCCCCTGCGCCGGGGACGGCGGAAGGGGGACGGTACGGGCGGCCGGTCCGGCACGTTCCGCCGCGCGGCGCACGACGAGGCCGCGGCCCTCCGGCGGGAGGTCGCCGATGCGCCAAGCCCGTTCTCCGTGCTCGCGGACGACTGCGCAAAAGGCCTCGGCGGCGGCGAGCGCGGCGAGGGGGGCGTGCTCGCCGGGGACGCGGAGTACGTCCGCCGCTCCACCCCCGCGCTCGCCCTCGTGACCGCCCACGCGCAGCAGCGCGTCCCCGTCGCGCAGCGCGAGCAACGTCACGTCCGCGCCGAGCGCCGACACGTCCCCGCGCCCGTCGTCCAGTGCGAACAGGAAGCGTCCCGACAGTTCGCTTGCCTCTTCGCTCGCGCACAGAAGCCGGTCCAGCTCGACGAGCCAGGAGCGCACGTCGCGCCCTCCTGCGCCGTCCAGTCCCGACAGCGGCGAGGCCACGATGTTGCGCACCCGCTCGTGCGTGACGGACGGGAGCAGCCGTGCGGCTTCCAGCAGCCGTCCCAACTCGTCCGCGGACTGCGCGGACAGCCCGCGGAGTTGCAGGTTGCCGCGCGAGGTCAGATGCAGGTCGCCGTCGCCGAGGCGCAGTGCGGCCTCGGCCAGCGCCTCCGCCTGCGCGGAGTCCAGCACCCCGCCGGGCACCCGTACGCGTGCCAGCGCCCCGTCGTCCGCGTGGTGCAGCCGCAGCGCTCCCGGGCACGCGTCCCCGCGCGCACGGGGCGCCGCGCAATGCGTTGCAGCAGCAACTGTCGCGGCGTCCGGAGCGGACGAACGAGAGGGGGTCAGGACCATGGCGGCGAGCATACCCACCGCCAAGGGCGCCCTCCCGCACGGAGCCGAAGCCCCGTACGATGCCTGCTGAGCGCGTACCGCCCGGTCCGCGCTCATCGCCGGCGACGGCGACTGGGGAGGAAGCCGGTGGAAATCCGGCGCGGTCCCGCCACTGTGAGCCCGGCCACGAGCCGGGTGAGTCAGGAACTCCCTTCCCCGGGCTCTCAGCTCCTGCCCCGGCCCTCGGTCGGGAGGAGCCCAGGAGCAGGGGAGACCCATACCGATACCCGGGGCGTGGACACCCCGAGGAAGGGCCGACCGCAGCATGCTGCTCTCGTCACGCGACGCCGCACAGGGTGACGTCACCCCGCGGGTGATCCTCCTCCTCTCGACCTCCGACACGGACCTGCTCAGCGCTCGCGCCGCGAACGAGGCGGCGGCCTCTTCCCGGTCCACGGACACCCCTTCGGACAGCCGGGACGGGGTGACGTACCGGTACGCCAACCCGTCCCGGCTGGCCGAAGGGACGCTGGAGGAGGAGCTCGGCGCGCTTCTCGACGGTGTCGACCTCGTCGTCGTCCGTCTGTTGGGCGGTATCCGGGCCTGGCAGCAGGGCGTCGACCTGCTCCGCGAGAGCGGCCGTCCGCTCGTCGTCCTGACGGGCGAACAGGCGCCGGACGCCCAGCTGATGGCGGCGTCGACGGTGCCGATCGGGGTGGCGGCGGAGGCGCACGCCTACCTGGCGCACGGCGGCCCGGCGAACCTCACGCAGCTGGCCGGGTTCCTCTCGGACACGGTCCTGTTGACGGGGCACGGCTTCGAGCCCCCTGCCCCGGCGCCCTCATGGGGTGCCCTGCGGCGGGAGCCGGGGCCGCACGCGGCGGCACTGCCCGCTGACGCGCCGACTGTGGCGGTGCTCTACTACCGCGCGCACCACATGAGCGGCAACACGGCATTCGCCGTGGCGCTGTGCGACGCGATCGAGGCGGCGGGCGGCAGGCCGCTTCCGCTGTACGTGGCGTCCTTGCGCACGCCGGAGCCCGAGCTCGTCGAGGAGTTGCGTGCCGCGGACGTGATCGTCACGACCGTGCTGGCGGCGGGCGGCGCGGGGGGCACCAAGCCGGCCGACGCGGGGGCGGGCGGCGACGACGAGGCGTGGGACGCGGGCGCTCTCACCGGTCTCGACGTGCCGATCATCCAGGCGCTGTGCCTGACGGCGCCCCGCTCGGACTGGGAGCGCAACGACGAGGGCGTCTCACCCCTCGACGCGGCGAGCCAGATCGCGGTGCCGGAGTTCGACGGCCGGCTGATCACCGTGCCGTTCTCCTTCAAGGAGATCGACGAGGAGGGGCTGCCCTCGTACGTCGCCGATCCGGAGCGGTCGGCGCGGGTCGCGGGCATCGCGGTGCGGCACGCCAGGCTGCGGCACATTCCGGCGGCTGAGAAGCGGCTGGCGCTGGTGTTGTCCGCGTACCCGACCAAGCACGCGCGTATCGGCAACGCGGTGGGCCTGGACACCCCGGCCAGCGCGATGGCGCTGCTGCGGCGCCTGGTGGCGGAGGGCTACGACTTCGGCCCGCCGGAGGACGTCCCGGGCCTCGTGCCCGGGGCCGGCGCCGCCCCCGCAGAGGAGGGCGGTACTCGTTCACTCGTCACCCCCCAAGGCGGTGACGACCGCGCAACACCCCCCGGGCAAGCCGCCGCCGAGGGCCCCGAAGCCGACGGCGGTGGCGAGCACGAGGGTGACGCGCTCATCAAGGCGCTCATCGACGCGGGCGGTCACGACCAGGACTGGCTGACCGAGGAACAGCTGTCCCGCAACCCGGTGCGTATCCCGGCGGCGGACTACCGCCGCTGGTACGCCACGCTGCCGCGCGAACTGCGCGACGCGGTGGAGGAGCACTGGGGCCCGCCGCCGGGCGAGATGTTCGTCGACCGTACGCACAACCCCGAAGGCGACATCGTGCTGGCGGCGCTGCGCCGCGGCAACCTGCTGGTCCTCATCCAGCCGCCCCGCGGCTTCGGCGAGAACCCGATCGCGATCTACCACGATCCCGACCTGCCGCCTTCGCACCACTACCTGGCCGCCTACCGCTGGATCGCCGCCCCGCGGTCGGAGGGCGGCTTCGGCGCGGACGCGATGATCCATCTGGGCAAGCACGGGAACCTGGAGTGGCTGCCGGGGAAGAACGCGGGTCTGTCCGCGGCCTGCGCGCCCGACGCGGCGCTGGGCGACCTTCCCCTGGTCTACCCGTTCCTGGTCAACGACCCCGGCGAGGGCACGCAGGCCAAGCGCCGCGTGCACGCCACGCTCGTCGACCACCTCGTCCCGCCGATGGCGCGCGCCGACTCCTACGGGGACATCGCCCGGCTGGAACAACTGCTGGACGAGTACGCCCAGATCTCCTCGATGGACCCGGCGAAGCTGCCGGCGATCCGGGCGCAGATCTGGACGCTGATCCAGGCGGCGAAGCTCGACCACGACCTCGGCATGCAGGAGCGCCCGGACGACGAGGGCTTCGACGACTTCCTGCTGCACGTCGACGGCTGGCTGTGCGAGGTGAAGGACGCGCAGATCCGCGACGGGCTGCACGTACTGGGTACCGCGCCCGGCGGCGAGGACCGGGTGAACCTCGTGCTGGCCATCCTGCGCGCCCGCCAGATCTGGGGCGGTTCCCACACGCTGCCAGGCCTGCGGGAGGCACTGGGGCTGGACGAGTCGGCGGCGACCCGCACGGCCTCGGACGAGGCGGAGGAGCGGGCCCGCGCCCTGGTCGAGGCCATGGAGGCGGCCGGATGGGACCCCGCCGCGGTCGACAGCGTGGCCGCCGGGCAGCCCCCGCAGGTCGCCGGCATCCTCACCTTCGCCGCCCGCGAAGTGGTGCCACGGCTGGACGCGACGACGGACGAACTGGACCACACGGTGCACGCGCTGGCGGGCGGTTTCGTTCCCGCCGGACCCTCCGGCTCGCCACTGCGCGGACTGGTCAACGTCCTGCCGACGGGCCGCAACTTCTACTCCGTCGACCCGAAGGCCGTGCCCTCCCGGCTCGCGTGGGAGACGGGCCAGGCGCTGGCCGACTCCCTCCTGGAGCGGTACCGCGGGGACAACGGAGAGTGGCCCACCTCCGTCGGCCTGTCCCTGTGGGGGACGAGCGCCATGCGCACCGCGGGCGACGACATCGCCGAAGCCCTGGCCCTGCTGGGTGTCCGCCCGGTGTGGGACGACGCCTCGCGCCGGGTGACGGGTCTCGAACCCGTCCCGTACGAGGAACTGGGGCGCCCGCGCATCGACGTGACGCTGCGCATCTCCGGATTCTTCCGCGACGCGTTCCCGCACACGGTCGGGCTGCTGGACGACGCGGTACGCCTGGCCGCCGGACTGGACGAGCCGGACGAGGTGAACTTCGTGCGCGCCCACACCCGCCAGGACTTGGCCGAGCACGGGGACGAACGCCGCGCCACCACCCGCATCTTCGGCTCCCGCCCCGGCACCTACGGCGCGGGCCTCCTGCAACTGATCGACTCCCGCGACTGGCGCACGGACGCGGACCTCGCCGAGGTCTACACCGTCTGGGGCGGCTACGCCTACGGGCGGGAGCTGGACGGCCGCCCGGCCCGCGAGGAGATGGAGACCGCGTACAAGCGGATCGCGGTGGCCGCCAAGAACACCGACACCCGCGAGCACGACATCGCCGACTCGGATGACTACTTCCAGTACCACGGCGGCATGGTCGCCACCGTGCGCGCCCTGCGGGGCACCGCGCCCGAGGCCTACATCGGCGACTCCACCCGCCCCGAGACGGTGCGCACCCGCACCCTGGTGGAGGAGACGTCCCGCGTCTTCAGGGCCCGCGTCGTCAACCCCAAGTGGATCGAGGCGATGCGCCGCCACGGCTACAAGGGCGCCTTCGAACTGGCGGCGACGGTCGACTACCTCTTCGGCTACGACGCCACCACCGGCGTGGTGGCCGACTGGATGTACGACAAGCTCACCGAGGCCTACGTCATGGACGAGGCCACCCGCGGCTTCCTCCAGGAAGCCAACCCCTGGGCGCTGCACGGCATCGCGGAACGCCTCCTGGAGGCCGAGTCCCGCGGCATGTGGGCGAAACCCGATCCGGCCGCTCTCGAAGCGCTGCGCCAGATCTACCTGGAGACGGAGGGGGAGCTGGAAGGCGACGAGTGACGCCCGGGCCCGGGCGGACCCCTCTCCTCCGCCCGGTGTCCACCCGCCGGTGTCCACCCGCCGGTGTTCACCCGCCTGGTGTTCACCCGCCCGGTGTCACCAGGCCCACCTCGAAGGCGAACACCGCCGCCTGCGTACGGTCCCGCAGCCCCAGTTTGACCAGGATCCGGCTCACGTGGGTCTTGACCGTCGACTCCGCCACGATCAGGTGCTCGGCGATCTCCCCGTTGGAGAGCCCCTGGGCGACCAGCGCCAGCACCTCGGTCTCCCGCTCGGTGAGCTCCTCCACGCGCTCCTGCGCCTGCGGGCGCGGGCCGCCGAGCCGGGAGAACTCGGTGATCAGCCGCTTGGTCACCGTCGGTGCCAGCAGCGCCTCGCCCGAGGCCACGACCCGGACCCCCTCGGCGAGCTGACCGGTCGAGGCGTCCTTCAGCAGGAAGCCGCTGGCTCCGGCGCGCAGCGCCTGGTAGACGTACTCGTCCAGGTCGAAGGTGGTGAGGATCAGCACCTTCGCGCCGGAGTCGACGGCGACGATCTCCTTGGTGGCCTCCAGGCCGTTCATGCCGGGCATGCGGATGTCCATCAGCACCACGTCGGGCCTCAGCTCGGCCACCTTCGCGACCGCCTCCTCACCCCCGGCCGCCTCCCCCGCGACCTCGATGTCCGGCATGGCCCCCAGCAGCACGGAGAACCCCTCGCGGACCATGACCTGGTCGTCGACGATCAGAACCCGGATCATGCCGCCTCCTCCCCGGCGCCGCCGCCCGCCGCGGGCCGCGCGGAGCCACCCGCTTCGGCCGGCGCCGTCGTCGCGGCAGGCAGGAAGACCGCCACCTCGAAGCCGCCCTCGGGCGTGCCGGCCGCGGTCATCTCCCCGCCCAGCACCTGCACCCGCTCCCGCATGCCGAGCAGCCCGTGCCCGCCGCCGGCCTGCGGCGCCGCGGGCCGCGCCGCACCACCGGGGTCCGTCGGCCGCTGCTGCGGCGCCCCGTTGACGACCCGTACGCCCAGCCCGCCGAGCACGTAGGACAGCTCCACCCGGGCCGGGGCGCCGGGGGAGTGGCGCAACGCGTTGCTCAGCGCCTCCTGCACGATGCGGTACGCGGACAGCTCCACGCCCTGCGACAGCGGCACGACCGCGCCGGTGACCACGCTCTCGATCTCCAGACCCGCCGAACGCACGCTCTCGTAGAGCGCGTCGAGGTCGGCGAGGGTGGGCTGCGGGGCCTGCGGCGCGTCGTCGGCGTACGCGTCGGGGTCCTCGGCCCGTACGACACCGAGGATGCGGCGCAGCTCGGTCAGTGCGGCCACGGCGTTCTCCCGGATGGTGGCGAACGAGGTCGCCAGCTCGGGCGGAGGCTCCGCCACCCGGTAAGGGGCGGCCTCCGCCTGGATGGCGATGACGGACATGTGGTGGGCGAGCACGTCGTGCAGCTCACGGGCGATGGTGTTGCGCTCCTCCAGCAGCGTACGGCGGGACCGTTCGCGCGCGGTGACGGTCTCCGTCTCCACCACGTGCTGCCGCTCCTGCCGCCACGCCCGGACGGCCGCGGCGGTCACCAGTGCCACGGCGGCGAACGTCGCGATCGAGGGCAGCGCCGTCATGACGCCGCCGGTCAGCTGCGCGAGCAGCGTGCTGACCACCACCGTGACCAGCCACATCTCCGCCGCGAGCCGGGGCCGCGTGCGCAGCACCACGAACACCATCACGAACAGGTGCCCCGCCATCGCGATCTCGGTGCGCGGCTCGGTGAACGAGTACAGCCCCGCCGGCAGACTGAGCACCACCGCGAACAGCGACATCCAGTACGCCCCCACAGGGCGGGAGAGCACCATGGCCATGGACACCGACATCAGCACGGTGAACACCAGGTCGAACAGCGCACCGGAGCCGCCGAACTTCACGGTCATGGTCGTACAGACGAGGAAGAACAGCACCGCGGCGGCCAGCACAGCCCCGTGCGGCAGCCACCGCACGTACCGGCCCAGCCCACCGGGCAGCCGCTTCTCCCAGCGGGCCACCCACCCGGCTTGGAGCGGAGGCAGCGGCCGGTATCCGAACGGATCGGACAGCAGATCCCCGCGCAGGTTCGCGAACCCGTTCCGGGCGAACCGGGCCTCCGGGCGGACATCGTTTCGGTGCGTCTGCGTCATACCGCCACGCTATGCAGCAGCCGACCCGGGGGGCGTCCGCACAGAAGATGATCCGCTCGGGTCCCTCTCAAGTACTACCCCAGGCGCACAGGAAGCTCCACGAGGCCGCGGAGGAGGGTGCTGGAGCGCCAGGTGAGGGCGGCCGGGTCGGTGGCGAAGGCCAGCAGGGGACGGGCCGCCAGCAGCCGCCGCAGGGCGATCACTGCCTCGGCGCGGGCCAGGGGCGCGCCGAGGCAGTGGTGCACACCGTGACCGAACCCGAGATGGCCCCGGGCACGGCGCCGGATGTCGAAACGGTCGGGGTCGGGGAAGTGGGCCGGATCGCGGGAGGCGGCGGCGAGGGAGACCAGGACGGCGTCGCCGGCCGCGATCCGGGTGCCCGCCAGCTCCAGCGGCTCGGCCGCGAACCGGAACGCCGCCGCGTGGACCGGCGAGTGGTACCGCAGCGACTCCTCGATCGCGCCCTCGACCAGCTCGGGCGAGCCGCGCAGCAGCTCCAGCTGGTCAGGATGGGCGAGCAGACCGTGCAAGGTGCTGGAGATCAGGTTGACCGTCGTCTCGTGACCGGCGACGAGGATGAGGAAAGCCATGCCGAGCAACTCCGCGGAGTCGAGCCCCTCCCCCCGGCCCTCGCCCGCCCGGTCTGCGCCCGCCCGGT
>NZ_JASKYT010000215.1:0-12198 GCF_041028275.1 Streptomyces sp. PU-14G | reverse complement strand
GCCGCTGCCCCTCTCCTGCCCGATGCCGAGCCCTACCGGGTGCTGGGCGCACGGCCGGAAGCAGCAGCACGGCCGGAAGCACCGCGGGAAGCACCAACGCCGTCGGGAACACCGAGGCGGTCGGGAACACCAAAGCGGTCGGGAACACACACACGGGCGCAAGGAAAAACGACGCGGCCGGGGGCGGCGCCAGGGGGCGCACGGACAGCCGGTGGGGCGGGCGAGCAGGTGGCCGCGGCCCCCGACGCCGAACTGCTGCACCGGCTGTACGCCGCGGTCGTCCATGGACGCCGGTTCAACGAGCAGGCCACCGCGCTGACCCGACAGGGCCGCCTGGCCGTCTATCCCTCGTCCCGGGGGCAGGAGGCGTGCCAGGTGGCCGCCGCCCTCGCCCTGGCGGAGCACGACTGGCTCTTCCCCAGCTACCGCGACACCCTGGCGGCGGTCGCCCGCGGTCTCGACCCGGTGGAGGTGCTGTCCCTGCTGCGCGGTGACTGGCACCACGGGTACGACACACATCGCACCCGGGTCGCCCCCTTGTGCACCCCGCTGGCGACCCAGCTGCCGCACGCGGTGGGCCTGGCGCACGCCGCCCGGCTGAAGGGTGACGAGGTGGCGGCCCTCGCCCTTGTGGGGGATGGCGGCACGAGTGAGGGCGATTTCCACGAGGCTTTGAACTTCGCCGCCGTCTGGCAGGCCCCGGTCGTCTTCCTCGTGCAGAACAACGGCTTCGCGATCTCCGTTCCTCTGGCCAAACAGACGGCCGCGCCCTCTCTGGCGCACAAGGCGGTGGGATACGGCGTTCCGGGCCGCCTGGTGGACGGCAACGACGCGGTGGCGGTGCACGAGGTGCTCACCGAGGCGCTGGAGCGTGCCCGTTCCGGTGGCGGCCCCACGCTCGTGGAGGCGGTCACCTACCGCCTGGAGGCGCACACGAACGCCGACGACGCGACGCGCTACCGCGCCGACAACGAGGTCGAGGCCTGGCGCGCGCACGACCCGGTGACGCTACTGGAGCGCGAGTTGCGGCAGCGGGGCCTGTGGGACGACGAGGCAGCCCGTCAGGTCGCGGAGGCGGCCGATCAGCAGGCGGCCGAGCTGCGGTCGCGGATGAACCGTGACCCGGCTCTCGACCCGCTGGAGTTGTTCGCCCACGTGTACGCCGAGCCGACACCGCAGCTGCGCGAGCAGGCCGGCCAGTTGCGGGCCGAGCTGGCCGCCGAGGCGACGGCCGGACAGACAGCCGAGACGACGGCCGGACAGACGGCCGGTCAGACGGCCGGTCAGACGGCCGGACAGACGGCCGCAAACACGACCCGGCGGACGAGCGACAACGGGAGGATGGGGGAGGAGACCCGATGAGCACAGCAGTGCGGCAGCCCCCCAAGGCAGGCGGCACCGACGGGCGCAAGCCGGCCACCATGGGCCAGGCACTGGGCCGTGCCCTGCGCGACGCCATGGCCGACGATCCTGACGTGCACGTACTCGGTGAGGACGTCGGCACGCTGGGCGGTGTCTTCCGGGTGACGGACGGGCTGGCGGCCGAGTTCGGCTCCCAGCGGTGCGCCGACACCCCGCTGGCGGAGGCGGGCATCCTGGGCACGGCGGTCGGGATGGCGATGTACGGGCTGCGTCCTGTCGTGGAGATGCAGTTCGACGCGTTCGCCTTCCCGGGCTTCGAACAGTTGGTCTCGCACGTTTCGCGGATGCGCAACCGCACCAGGGGCCGGATGCCGATGCCGTTGACCGTACGCATCCCGTACGGCGGAGGCATCGGCGGTGTCGAGCACCACAGCGACTCCTCCGAGGCGTACTACATGGCCACGCCGGGGCTGCACGTGGTGGCGCCGGCCACGGTCGCGGACGCGTACGGGCTGCTGCGCGCGGCCATCGCCTCCGACGACCCGGTGGTCTTCCTCGAGCCCAAGCGGCTGTACTGGTCCAAGGCGCAGTGGAGCCCCGAGGAACCCGAACAGGTGCCCGGCATCGGCAGGGCCGCTGTCCGCCGCCGGGGCACCTCCGCCACCCTGATCACCTATGGCCCCTCCGTTCCGCTCTGTCTGGAGGCCGCCGAGGCCGCGCGGGAGGAGGGAGCCGAGAGCTGGGACCTGGAGGTGATCGACCTGCGCTCCCTGGTGCCGTTCGACGAAGAGACGGTGGTCGCCTCCGTACGGCGCACGGGCCGGGCCGTCGTCGTCCACGAGTCGCCCGGGTTCGCGGGCCCCGGCGGGGAGATCGCCGCTCGCGTCACGGAGCGCTGCTTCCACTACCTGGAGGCGCCGGTGCTGCGCGTCGCCGGTTTCGACATCCCCTACCCGCCACCGATGCTGGAGCGGCATCACCTGCCGGGCGTCGACCGCATCCTGGACGCCGTCGCACGCCTCCAGTGGGAGAGCGGCTGGACCCGGCAGCAGGAGGACGCGGGCCGGGACGGGGGTGCGGGCTGATGGGCGAGGTGTGTGAGTTCCGTCTCCCGGACCTGGGCGAGGGGCTGACCGAGGCGACGGTCGTCAGGTGGCTGGTCGCGGTCGGCGAGACCGTACGGGTGGACGAGCCCGTCGTCGAGGTGGAGACGGCCAAGGCGCTGGTCGAGGTGCCCTGCCCCTACGCCGGCATGGTCACCTCGCACGCCGCCGAGGAGGGCGGCGAGGTGGAGGTCGGCGCGCCGCTGGTCACCGTCGCGGTGAGTCCCGCGGACGGTGACGGGCACGCGGATGCCCGCAGGGACACCGACGGGAAGGCGTCCGCAGAAGTCGGAGCGACGGACGGAACGGGAGAAGGCAGCGGGCGCGGGGGAGGAGAGCGCGCGGGGGACGGTCCGGAGCTGGAGCACGTCGGCGGTTCGGGCAACGTCCTGGTGGGCTACGGGACGGCCCCCGCGCCCGGCCGCCGTCCCCGAGTCGCCTCGCGTTCTCCCCAGCCTGCCGCGGCCTGGGCCCCGGGCACGGAGACGACCGGCACGGTCCGGCACACCGGCGCGATGGGCACCGCCCGGACGCCCGTACCCGTCATCTCCCCTCTCGTACGTCGCCTGGCCCGCGAACACGCTCTGGACCTGAGAGAGATGAGCGGAAGCGGCCCCGACGGGCTGATCACACGCGCGGACGTGGAACGGGCCGTACAGGCATCCGAAAAGCACGCCGCTCGGACACCGCACGACCCAGACGGACAGGAGCGCGACGGGTACGGACACGAGGGACACGAGTACGGACACGGGGGACGCGGATACGGACACGAGGGACACGGGCTCGACGAGGGCGGACGGGCCGAGCGCCGGATTCCGCTGCGCGGGATGCGCGGCACGGCCGCCGACCGGCTCTCCCGCAGCCGCAGCGAAATCCCCGACGCATCCTGCTGGGTGGACGCCGACGCGACGGAACTCCTCGCGGCGCGACGGCAGATGAACGCCGTCACCCCCGCGCTCGGCGAGCCCGCCGCGCCCGTCTCGCTGCTGGCGCTGCTGGCCCGGGTCTGCACGGCGGCGCTAGCCCGCTTCCCGGAGTTGAACGCGCGGGTGGACACCGGGGCGCGCGAGATCGTCGTGCTGCCCGAGGTGCACCTCGGCTTCGCCGCGCAGACGGAGCGGGGCCTCGTCGTTCCGGTCGTACGGGACGCGCACACGCTGTCCGCCGAGCAGCTCACTGCCCGGATGTCCCAGCTGACGGAGGCGGCCCGCGCGGGCACGCTCTCTCCGGCGGAGCTGACGGGCGGCACGTTCACGCTGAACAACTACGGCGTCTTCGGGGTGGACGGCTCGACGCCGATCATCAACTACCCGGAGGCCGCGATGCTCGGCGTGGGCCGGATCGCGCGCAAGCCGTGGGTGGTCGACGAGGAGTTGACGGTGCGCAGCGTGGTGCAGCTCTCTCTCACGTTCGACCACCGGGTGTGCGACGGCGGCACGGCGGGCGGTTTTCTGCGCCTGGTCGCGGACTGCGTGGAGCAACCGGCACGGCTCCTCCGTACGCTCTGAGGCGTGACGCACGCTCCTGGACGACCCTCCGCAGCAGGACCGCCCGACCGCCCCGGTGATCCACCCGGTGGCGCGGGTGGGGACGACGGCCACCCGTACGCCGCGCTCGTCCTCGCGGGCGGCGGGGCGAGCCGGCTGGGGGGCGTGGACAAACCCGCCGTCAGGGTGGGCGGCAGGACGCTGCTCGACCGGGTCCTGGCGGCGTGCGCCGACGCGGCGACCACGGTCGTGGTGGGGCCGCGGCGCGCGACATACCGCCCGGTCGGTTGGGTGCGAGAGGACCCGCCCGGCGGCGGCCCGCTCGCCGCCCTGGACGCGGGGCTGTGCGTCTTGCACGCGAGTCCCGGCACCCCCGTGCTCGTCGTCTCGGCAGACCTGCCCTTCCTGACCCGCGAGACGGTGGACACACTGCTGGCCCTGCCCGGCGACGCCGAGGCCGCCGTCGCACACGACGGGCGGGAGCAACCCTTGCTCGCGGCGTACCGGTTGGAGCCGCTGCGGCGTGAACTGGCGCTCCTGCGCACCGAGTACGGTCACCTGTCCGGCCTGCCGCTCCGTCTGGTACTGGAGGGACTGAGACGGCACCGTGTGAGCGCTTCCTCCGCGCCCGCCCTCGCCGCCGCCGCGCTGGACTGCGACACCTGGGACGACATCGCCACAGCACGGGCCCGGATCAGGGAGCATGACAGCGTGCTGGATGAATGGATGGGTGCAGTCAAGGCGGAACTGGGCATCGACATCGACGTGGACACCTCCGCGCTGCTCGACCTTGCCAGGGACGCCGCGCACGGTGTCGCGCGCCCGGCCGCGCCGCTCACCACTTTCCTGGTGGGTTACGCGGCGGCGCGCGCCGACGGTTCACCGGAGGACGTCGCTCGCGCGGCGGCCCGCGCGGCACAACTCGCCAGGCGCTGGGCCGACGAGACCGCCGACGCGGCGAGCGCCAGCGGGGCGAGCGACAACGGGGCAAGCGCCAACACGACGAACGACAACGCGACGAACGACAACGCGGAAAACGCAGACGAACGATGAGCGGCGCCGACGAACTCGACGAGGCCATCGCCCTGGCGAACAGCGGTCGGACCCGCCCGGAGCCACCCCCCGCGCCGCGCCTCAAGCGCATCCGGCGTATCCAGTGGAGCGAGCACGGCGAGGACGCCATGGAGCCCGTGGACCCGGCAGGGCAAGCCGAGGACGGTCACAGCCGCTCCGCGCAGGCCGGGCACAGCGGCCGTGATGAGCCGGCGGACGGTGCCGGACGCCCTGCCCCGCACCACCCGGGAGACGCTTCCGGGGCCTCCCGTGAGGCCGAGCGGCCGGGCGGCGGGGAGGGGCGCCAGGGACGCGCAGCACACGAGGCGGCGCCCTCCTGGTCCGAGGCGGCCGGTATGGCGGCCTCCGCGGCCACACCGCCCCCACCGACCTCGCTCGGCCTGAACCGGGCGCTGGGCCACACGCTGGCCGCACCATTGCGGGCCCTCACGGACCTGCCGCCGTTCGACACCTCCGCGATGGACGGCTGGGCCGTCTCCGGGCCGGGACCCTGGGAGCTCGCCCGTACAGCAGACGGTGAGGAGCGCCCCGGCATCCTGGCGGGTGACCGCTCCGATCCGCCGCGGCTGGCCGACGGAGAGGCCATCCGCATCGCGACCGGCGCCCGCGTTCCCGCAGGTACGAGCGCCGTCCTGCGCTGGGAGGCGGCCGAGCGGACCGGCGCGGCGCGGCTGCGTACCGCCACGCCACCGCAACCCGGTACCGACATCCGTCCGCGCGGTCAGGAGTGCCGCACGGGGGACGCGCTGCTGGGAACCGGTGCTCCCGTCACGCCTGCCGTGCTCGGGCTGGCTGCGGCGGCCGGATACGACGAGTTGGAGGTCGTCCCGCGCCCGCGCGCCGAGGTGCTGGTGCTGGGTGACGAACTGCTGCACCGGGGCCTGCCGTACGACGGCCGGATCCGGGACGCGCTCGGTCCGATGGTCGAACCATGGCTGACGGCGCTGGGTGCCGACGTGACGGCCACCCGGCTGCTGGGGGACGACGCCGAATCCCTGTACGAGGCGGTGGCGGGGACGACGGCCGATGTGCTGGTCACCACCGGCGGTACGGCCGCGGGCCCCGTCGACCACCTGCAGCCGACGCTGCACCGACTGGGCGCCCGGCTGCTCGTGCACGGGGTGCGGGTGCGGCCGGGCCATCCGATGCTGCTGGCCGTGCTCGATCCCGACGACGAGACGGGAGCGGCGCCCGACGCGCGGGCCGGAACGGCGCGGGGCCCCCAGGCCGGAGCAGGAGCGGCGCCGAACGCGCAGACCGGCGCGAGCGCGAGGGCGAACACGCAGACCGGAGTGAGGGCGGGCGCGCAGGCCGCGGTGGGGGCGGGCACGCTACCGGGAGCGCGCCCCCGGTATCTGGTGGGTCTGCCGGGTAATCCGCTGGCCGCGCTGTCCGGGCTGGTGACGCTGGCCGGACCACTGCTGCGGGCCCTCGCGGGCCGGGCGGAGCCGAAACCGCGCACCGCGACACTGGGCGCCGAGGTGCCGGGCCATCCGCGCGACACCCGGCTGGTGCCGGTACGGCGCGAGGGTTCCGGCGTGCGGGCACGCGTGAGGCCGCTGCGCTACGCGGGCCCTGCGATGCTGCGCGGAGTCGCCTCTTGTGACGCGCTGGCCGTCGTGCCACCCGGCGGCGCGGCGCCGGGTGAGGACGTGGCGGTTGTGGAGCTCCCGTGGTGAGGCGCCTGAACAGCTCTCGCGAGGACGGCGACACCGAGCGGCAGGGCTCGGTGCTGCTGCCGCGCCTTTCCGTCTCGCCCTTGCGTCAGGTCATGCGGCGGTTGCTGGCGGCACTTCTGGTCCTGTGGGTGACGGTGCTGCTGGTGTACGTGGACCGGGACGGCTACGTGGACGACGTCGACGACCACATGACGTTCCTGGACTGCCTCTACTACGCGACCGTCACCCTCTCGACGACCGGTTACGGTGACATCGCCCCGGGCTCGGACAGTGCGCGTCTGGTCAACACCCTCGTCATCACGCCCTTGCGCGTGCTCTTCCTGATCATTCTCATCGGCACCACGCTCGAGGCGCTGACGGACCGCACCCGTCAGCAGTGGCGCCTGAACCGCTGGAGGTCCGCGTTGCGCGACCACACCGTCGTCGTCGGGTTCGGCACCAAGGGCCGCTCGGCCATCCAGACCCTGCTGTCCACAGGGCTGGGCCGCGATCAGGTCGTCGTCATCGACGCCTATCCGCAGTCGGTCAAAGCGGCCAACGCGGAGGGCTTCGCGGGTGTGGAAGGGGACGCCACCCGGAGCCAGGTGCTCGTCCGTGCCGAGGTGCAGCGGGCGCGGCAGATCGTGATCGCGCCGCAACGGGACGACACGTCGGTACTGGTCACGCTGACGGCGCGGCAGCTCAACCCGCGCATCAAGATCGTCGCGGCGGTGCGGGAGGAGGAGAACGCGCCGCTGCTGCGGCAGTCGGGTGCCGACCAGGTCATCACGAGCGCCAGCGCGGCGGGACGCCTCCTCGGGCTCGCCATGCTCAGCCCGAACGCCAGCTCGGTACTGGAGGACCTCATCCAGCGGGGTACCGGGCTCGACCTCAAGGAGCGTCCCGTCACCAAGGCGGAGGCGGGCCGCTCCCCGCGCGAGTGCGACGACCTGGTCGTCTCCGTCGTCCGCGGCCACCGGATACTCGCCTACGACGATCCGGAGGCCGCCAGCCTGGCGCTGACCGACCGGCTGGTCGTCATCCACCGGGCGTCGCGGGCGCTCCCCGAGCCGGGCGAGCGCAGGGGCGAGCCGAGGTGACCGGCGCGGCGGCGGGTCACCGCCCCCGCTCTCACCCCTTCAGGTGACTGTAGTGTGCCCGGCGGTCCGCGCCGCGTCGCCAGGCGTGACGATGACGCGATGGACCCGCCGCCCACCTGCCCCAACTGCCCCGAGCGCCTGCTGTGGAAGGACACCCGCGAGACGGGGCCCGGCAAGGAGGACTCCTGGTTCTGGTTCTGCGCCGGATGCCGGCAGGCCTACGTACCGACCCCCGATCAGAAGCTGCGCTTCACCTACGCGGGAGGCGGTCACCGCGATCCCGGGAGAGTGCCCCGTGCGGGCGCCGGGTGCTGATACCCGAACGGTCGCGGACGCCGATCCGAGCGGTCGCCGGCGCCGATCCGAGTAGGGCGCCGATTCGAGCAGGGCGCCGATTCGAGCGGTCGCGCGCGCCGAACTGCTGCGGTGGCTCACGTGAACGGCCGCGGGGGCTGACCCGCGCGGGCCCGTGCGGTGCCCGGTAGCGTCGGCGGTATGCATGCGATCACGATTCCCGAACCCGGCGGTCCCGAGGCGCTGGTCTGGGCCGAGGTCCCGGACCCGGAACCCGGCGAGGGCGAGGTCCTCGTCGACGTGGTGGCCGGCGCCGTCAACCGCGCCGACGTCCTCCAGCGGCAGGGCTTCTACGATCCGCCACCCGGCGCGAGCCCGTACCCGGGCCTGGAGTGCGCCGGCCGGGTCTCGGCCCTCGGCCCCGGCGTGTCCGGCTGGTCGGTCGGCGACGAGGTGTGCGCGCTGCTCGGCGGCGGCGGTTACGCGGAGAAGGTCGCGGTGCCCAGCGGTCAGCTGCTGCCCGTCCCGGCGGGCGTGGAGGTGGCGACGGCGGCCGGGCTGCCGGAGGTGGCCTGCACCGTCTGGTCGAACGTGTTCATGGTGGCTCACCTGCGCCCCGGCGAGACCCTGCTGGTCCACGGCGGCTCCAGCGGCATCGGGACCATGGCCATCCAGCTCGCCAAGGCGGTGGGGGCCCGGGTGGCGGTGACGGCGGGTACGGCCGCCAAGCTGGAGCGGTGTGCCGAGCTGGGCGCCGACATCCTGATCAACTACCGCGAACAGGATTTCGTGGAGGAGCTGCGTGCCGCGACCGACGGCGCGGGAGCCGACGTCATCCTCGACAACATGGGCGCCAAGTACCTGGAACGGAACGTCAAGGCGTTGGCCGTCAACGGCCGGCTCGCCGTCATCGGTATGCAGGGCGGCGCGAAGGGCGAGCTGAACCTGGGCGCTCTGCTGGCCAAACGCGGAGCGGTGACGGCCACCTCGCTGCGCGCCCGGCCTCCGGAGGAGAAGGCGGCCATCGTCGCCGCCGTGCGCGAGCACGTGTGGCCGCTGATCGCGGACGGCCGTGTGCACCCCGTCGTCGACAGCAGCTTCCCGATGTCCGACGCGGCCCGGGCCCACCGGACCCTGGACGAGAGCACCCACATCGGCAAGCTCCTGCTGACCACGGAGTGACCCCGCACGCCGCGAGGCGGCCCGCCGCGCGGACAGCGGGTCTCCTCGCGGCCGTCCCCTCGCAGCCGTCCTGCCTCGGCCGTCCCTCCGCCGTCCCTCGGCCGTCCCTCGGCCGTCCCTCGGCCGTCCGGGCCGCATCCTCACCCACACCGCTTGCCCGAAATGCCCTATTTGTCCCTTTATGTGATTCTGGTGTGGTCTGCGGACCATCCAGCTCGGAAGGGTCACGGTCGTGGGGCACTCTCAGCGGCGGAACAGGGCGCTCACCCTGTTGACCTGCTTTTTTCTTGCCCTCCCGGCGCCCGCCGCCCTCGCGGAGGACGGCGCGGAACCGGATGTCGCCAGCCCCACCGGTTCCCCGCACCCCACACGGTCGGTGCTGCCGTCACACGCACAGTCGTACGGCCCCACGTCCCGGCAGACGTACGGCCCGCCGACCTCACAGTCGTACGGCCCGACGCTTCCGGCTACGTACACCCCCGGGCTGCCGGGCGTCGCTCAGCCGCTGCCGGGCGTCGCTCAGAAGCTGAGGGGCGTCGCTCAGCAGCTTCCGGGAGCGGAGGTCCCACACGCGGGGCACCTGAAAGTGGCGGCGCAAGGGACGGCCGAAACGGAGGCGGCAGCCGGCATCACGGAAGCGGTGGCGGATGTCAGGACGGACGTCAGGGCGGAAGTGGAAGCGGCAGAAGAAGCGGTGCAAACGGTCTCCCCTCCTGACGCTTTCGCTGACCCCGAGGACGCCCGCGAATCCGGTCCCGGAGGACGTCCGGAATTCCCCCGGCCGAAGGACTTCGGACAGTCTCCGGAGCGGCCCGGCGACGACGCCCACAGTGACGGCGGCCGACCGCTGCCTCACCGCTCGGATGACCCCCCTCCCGGCGACGACGATGCTCGGCACGATAGGCCGCAGCGGCGTCCGGACGGGCCTCACGGCACCCCGAACGAGGGACAGCGGCCAGGGCCCCACCAGGACCACAAGAAGCAGCAGGAACGGCAGGAGCAGGAGAAGCAGCGCCGGCAGCAGCAGCGCGACGAACGGCACCAGGCCAAAGAACGCGAACAGGAACAGAAAAAGGACCGGGAACGCGAACGGAGACGCGACCGGGACGCGGAGCGGGACAGGGAACAGGACAGGAAGCGGGAACAAAAGCGGGAGCGAAAGCGGGATCAGGAGCGCGAGCGCGAGCGGCGGCAGGAGACGCACGGACGCGGGGGACACGGCGAGGACCCCGGCCGGCCGGGCCACTCGGAGGACCGGCCCTCCTCCTCCGGCAACCTCACCGCGCCGCACCGCTCCGACGAGGCGATCGGGAAGCACGACCTGTACGCCTCCGAGGGGCCCGTCCCCGAGCGGACCGACGCGCGCGGTGACCGCGTAGCCGCCCAGCCGTCCGGCCAGGTGCTGCCCGTCCTGCCGCTCGGCGCGGGGATGGCGCTGATGGGACTGGGACTCGCTTTTCTGGCTCTGCGGTTGCGGCGCGGCTGAGTACCTCCCTCGCTCGGCGCCGGGCCCGGCACACATGCAGAATGGGGGCATGACGCAGCCGAGCAACGAACAGTCGCAGGAGAGCCCGCAGGTCCTGGTCGTGGGCCCGGACGGAATGGCTCTTGGGGGTACCGGCGCCAAGGGCGACGGTGAGGGCGATGAGCAGGCTGAGGTCCCCGTGACGGAAATGGTCGAGCAGCCGGCGAAGGTCATGCGGATCGGCAGCATGATCAAGCAGCTGCTGGAGGAGGTGAAGGCGGCGCCGCTGGACGAGGCCAGCCGGGCCCGCCTCAAGGAGATCCACACCAGCTCGATCAAGGAGCTGGAGGACGGGCTCGCGCCCGAGCTGATCGAGGAGCTGGAGCGGCTCTCGCTGCCCTTCACCGATGACTCCACCCCCACCGACGCCGAACTGCGCATCTCGCAGGCGCAGCTCGTCGGCTGGCTCGAGGGCCTCTTCCACGGTATTCAGACCGCGCTGTTCGCCCAGCAGATGGCGGCACGCGCCCAGTTGGAGCAGATGCGCAGGGCGCTGCCTGCGGGTGCCGTACCGCCGGAGGAGGCCGCGCAGGCCAACGAGGAGAGCCGCCGCACCGGCGGCCCGTACCTGTAAGCACCCGCGCCGGTACGCGCCCGTACCGGCTGGAAAACCTCGGGCGACGGCACCGGCCCGCCTTCCTGACTGACCCGACCCGATCCGACCCGGTCGGCCGGTCGGTCGGTAAGTCAGTAAGTCGGTCAGTCAGGAAAGCAGACCGGGCCGGAGCCGTGCAGCGCTTGCCATGCAGCGCGGTTGTCACCCCGTGGTTGACATCCAGTGGTACAGCGCCATCGCGACACTCGTGGCGAGGTTGTAGCTGGAGACCTGCGGCCGCATGGGGAGCGCCACCAGGTGATCGGCGCGTGAGCGCAGCGCGTCGGACAGGCCGTGCCGCTCCGAGCCGAAGGCGAGCATCGCGCCCCCCGGCAGCTTCACGGACCGCAAATCCGCGCCTTCCGGATCGAAGGCGAACAGTGGCAGGTCCGGCAGTTGCGTCACCGGCCGTCGTGCGACGGGCACGGCGAAGTGCAGTCCGGCGCCCGCGCGGACGGCCGCGGGATGCCAGGGGTCGGCGTCTCCGGTGGTGAGCACCCCAGCGGCGCCCGCGCCCGCTGCCAGCCGTACGACGGCTCCGACGTTGCCGAGGTTGCGCGGGTTGTCGAGGACGACGAGCGGCGCCTCGCCACCCGGGCCCCCGCTCCGTTCGCCACTTCCCTGCGCGCTTCCCTCCCCGTTCCGCTCTCCGCTTCCTTCCCCCCCCCCCCCCCCCCCCCCCCCCCCCCCCCCCCCCCCCCCCCCCCCCCCCCCCCCCCCCCCCCCCCCCCCCCCCCCCCCCCCCCCCCCCCCCCCCCCCCCCCTGCCAGCCGTACGACGGCTCCGACGTTGCCGAGGTTGCGCGGGTTGTCGAGGAC